>DASXVU010000031.1 GCA_036504055.1 Methanomassiliicoccales archaeon
GAAATGGCACGCGGAGTCCTTACGCCCCAAGAGATAATCGATTCACTCGCTGCAGGGATGAATGAGGTTGGGATCAGGTTCGAGAGGGGTCGCCTTTTCCTTCCTCATGTAATGGTAGCTGCAAATGCGATGACCTCGGGAGTAAAGATCATTGAAAAGGATCTTCCCAAAGGTGAAGCAGGCAAAAGCCTAGGCGTGATTGTGACTGGAACAGTTGAAGGGGACGTCCATGACATTGGAAAATCAATCGTCTCCACTATGTTGCAGTGCGCTGGATATGAAGTACACGATCTAGGTAGGGATGTACCAACAAAGAACTTCATTGACACTATAAAGGACAAAAATGCAGATATGGTAGGCTTGTCCGCCTTGATGACCACATCAATGCAAACCCAGAAAGAAGTTATCGAGGTCTTAGTTGAAAAGGGTTTGAGAAAGAATGTAAAGGTGATGGTCGGCGGTGCACCAGCGACACAATCATGGGCTGAAAAGATTGGTGCTGATGGCTATGGAGAGAACGCGAGTGAAGCGGTTAAGAAGGCCGGAGAACTTCTCAAGAAGAAGTGAGAATTGTAAACTTGATCAAGGAGGAAAGATAAATGTCAAACGAATATGCAATTAGAATGGGAGATGGCAAGAGAGTCTATCTCTCAAAGAAGCAAATCATAGAAGATGTTGCCGCAGGGTCTGAAGATGCTGCAGATCTCGGAAGTATCCCCACTATGAGCTCCGAAGATATGGAAAGGCTCGTAGAAATTCTGATGATACCAGGGAGAATGGTGGGCGTTGAGCATGGAATGGAAGTGCCCGTTACTCATGATATCGGAACCATCCGCCTTGACGGAGATCAAGGAAACAGCGGTGTCGGAATTCCCTCCAGTAGATTAGTCGGAATGATGACGCATGAACGAGCCCTAGGAGCCGACTCAATGGAACTTGGCCACATCGACTACAGTTTCAAACCAGTTAAACCGGTGATTGCCCAAGAGATGCAGACGATGGAGGTCGTTCAGCAGAACATGGTTGTTCCGGTGCTTTACGGTGCCATGCCGAATATGGGCCTCTATTATCGCCCAGATGGTCCGTTTGATAACCCCGGCGACCTTATGAAAGCCTTTAAGATCGAGGAAGCCCAAAGGTCAACAGAACATGCAGCAGAGCATTTGACTCGAGACATGATCTGGGTAATGCAGAGAATCATGAAATCAGGATCAGATGGTGTCAACTTTGACACGACTGCGGCAGCGGGAGATGGCGATTTCTTTGCCACGCTCAATGCGATCGAAGTATTGAGGAATGAATTTCCCGAAATGTATATAGAATCCGGTATGGCTGGAGAGCTAGTACTTGGAATGCATGGTGAATTAAAATACAAGGGTGAGACCTTGGCTGGCATGTGGCCACATCAGCAGGCAAAAATGGTGGCTAAAGCTGGTTCTAACATTTTTGGCCCTGTGGTCAATACCAACACCAGCAAGTCAGGTGCATGGAATCTGGGAAGAGCGGTCACTTTCGTAAAAGCTGCAGTTAAGGAATCTCCAATCCCATGTCATGTAAATATGGGCATGGGCGTGGGTGGAATTCCCATGTTCGAGACCCCCACAATAGATGCCGTCTCTCATGCAAGCAAGGCAATGGTAGAGATTGCCGGCGTCGATGGCATATAGATTGGGGTCGGCGACCCTATGGGTATGCCGATAACACACGTAATGACTTCCGGGATGAGCGGAATTAGGGCAGCTGGCGATCTCGTATGTAGGATGGAGTTTGCGAAAAGCATGAGAATCAAGCAAGCGAAGGAGTACGTTGCAAAGAAGGTGGGTGTCACCCCAGTGGACCTGAGCGACGAATTTGTCATGCGAGATATCAGAGAGAGCCTCGGAATTGGTGTGGTAACTTCTGTTGCTGGAGCACCAAAAGGCATTGCTGCTAAGATGAACATAGAAAAGTTGCTGGGCATCAAGATAAACTGTTGCGAAAAGTTCAGGGCACAGGTGAAGAAGTAGAAACGGAAACGCTTGATTTGATAATCTCTGGATCAGCATCTACTGTCAAGTTCATTTTGGTCCAGAGAGCGGTTTTTTTCCACATACGATATAGGAGGGGTGAGTCATGGTTGATGGTCAAGAAGGTGGAGGCGGTTCTACGGAAACCGAGCCGAAGAAGGCGAATTCGAACGAACTGCAAAGAACTATAGATTGGAAACAAGGATTGATGATCGCTGTTGGAGTGCCATTGCTGATATTGCCATCGATTGGCTATACCGCATCGTATCTATGGGCGGCTGCGATAATACTCTGGGTCGCATCTGTTTTACAAGGGTTCATGCAGAATATTGCCTATGGAGAAATGGCGACGGCATTCCCCAAAGCTTCAGGGTTGCCTGGTTTTGCTCAGGCTGTATTCAGAACTAAAAACAACGTAAACAAATATGATAAAGGGAAGTTGATTGGTGGATTCAGCGCCTGGGGGTATTGGTTCGCATGGAATCCGGTATTGGCGATTTTTTCATTGACGATCGCCAGCTATCTGCAAGGCATGATTCCGGCTTTGGCTGGGTATGATTTCGTATCTTTGGCCTTAGTTTGTGGCGCATTAATATTCGTGGCCCTAATTCTTATAAATATAAGAGGACTGGCCAACGGTGCAAGGATTGGATTAATTCTAGCAGTTGTCTCCCTTATTCCGTTGATTGTGATATCGATTGCGCCATTTGTCACTGGTGATTTTAACGCTTCGAATATCACTAATAACCTAGTGCCTACTGGATGGACATGGGATTGGCAGCATATACTGATAATCTTTGGTCTATTCGCCATCGCTCAATGGAGTGCGTGCGCCTGGGAAACTGCAGCTATATATGGACCACAATACAAGAAACCAGGGTCGGATGTTCCCAAAGCCTTATTCTCCTGTGGGATAATTTGTCTCATTATCTTTGCACTAGTTCAGACATCTGTGACTGGCACATTGGGAATTGATGGCATTCTTGCAGAACCGGTCTCGCCCTTAGTACCGATGGCTGAAATGAGTTTCGGCTCGCTCGGTTCATCTGTCATGATTGTCATGCTCGTAGCTGCCATGATCTTGATAATTCAGACGGCATTCCTGGGCTCTGCAACATCGATGCATTCCATGGCCTCTGAAGGAAATCTTCCAAGATTCTTCAGCAAGCTGAACTCGAGTGGTGTTCCAGTTCGGGCAATGCTAGTCATCGCACTCTTTAATATGGCGCTGATCTCACTAAAGACCCCGACAGCAATACTAGCAGCATCAGCGATTGGCTACACTTGCGCCAACGGTATTAGCCTATTTGCCTATGTCAAGGCTAAGCGGGATCCAGAGCTAAGGAAGTTGGATCGACCGTTCAAGGCACCAAGAGGTTGGACATACGTTGCCCTTGCGTTCGGGCTGTTCAACATCCCTCTATGTCTAATTGGTGTCATGTATTTGAACAGTCTAGAAAGTGGAATAACGGCAATTATTGTTGGAGTCATCGTACTTGCAGCCTATTTACCGATCTGGTTCTGGACCCAGCACGAGAATACCAAAAATCATGAAAAAGAGGTGAAAGTGGAACAACCCGAGGCATTGAATTGAATTTATCAATGGACAGGTAAAACCTGTCCGCCAATTATTTCCTATACTCTTTGAGATAAAAACTCCTTAAACGAAGCATGTGAGATGCACACAATGAATGAAAAAAAGGAAAAAGACCAGGTGATGAAAAAAGGCATTTCCCATTTTCGGAAATATGCCAATATTCATATCGTAAGCCACATTTATCAATATTCCAATGATATTGTACATCTAATGCATGGAGGGTTGGTCAGGGACCGCCGGGCCTCTACAGCTATGGCAGCCGGGTTCGATTCCCGGGCCCTTCGCCATTATTCTCAAAGCATCCTCTTACCCCGAGGTGGATAGGATGCCGCTTATCTGGACCTCTTCCCAGTCTCAGAGAATTCGAGAGCTGGGCGGAGATATTTCTCAAATTGAGGAATTTCAAACCGAAGAAGCCAGGGAGAAAGCGTTCTCCGTGCTCATCGAAAAACTGCAATCCCAGCACCGTAAGTTGATCCGTGACCTCTCCGTCAATCCCCGCCGGCATCCGCTTGCCGAACTGGAGGACTCGCTCGCCAACATGCTGGTCAGCAAGGGTTTCCTGGAGGTGAAGACCCCCACCATAATTTCCTACGAAGCGCTGAGGAAGATGGGCATCGACAAGGAACACCTTCTATACGAACAGGTCTTTTGGCTTGACGAGAAAAGATGCCTCAGGCCCATGCTGGCACCGAACCTGTATTTCTTAATGAGGCAACTGAAACGGAACGTGAAGATGCCTCTGATGATGTTCGAAATCGGGACCTGCTATCGGAAGGAGTCGCACGGAAATTCGCACCTCGAGGAGTTCACCATGCTGAACCTCGTGGAGATGAAGCCGAGCACCGATGCGATGGAACGATTGAAAGAGCACATCGTTTCCGTCATGGACCAGGTCGGTCTGGAATACGAACTGGTCACCGCCAAGTCCGAGGTCTACGTCAGCACCATCGACGTCGAGGTCGGTGGAGTGGAGGTCGCATCAGGCGCCGTGGGACCACATGTCCTCGACAAGGCCCATGGCATAACCGACCCATGGGCGGGAGTGGGTTTCGGATTGGAGCGCCTGCTCTTGATGAAAAGCGGCGACCTGAACATCAAAAAGGTAGGTCGGAGCCTGATCTACCTCAACGGAGCAAGGATCGATATCTGAAGGTGAAAGAATGAACACGGATGAAGATCTGGATATCATAATTTCAAAGGCCCGGGAGGGCCGGATTCTGGCTGACGGCGAGATCGCCTATCTGCTTGGACTTCGCGATGAAGCGTCCGTCGGCAAACTCTTCGAAACGGCCCGTCATGTCAGGGACAGGAACTTCGGGCACAAGGTGTTCCTTTACGGTTTTGTGTACTTCTCTACCCATTGCCGGAACAACTGTTCTTTCTGCTTCTACAGAAGGTCGAACGAGGAGAGCGTGAGGTACCGTAAGAACCGGGAGGAGATCATCGGCCTGGCCACCGCGCTCGAGGATTCCGGGATCCATCTGGTGGACCTCACCATGGGTGAAGACCCTACCTATCACGGAAAGGCGGGTTACAACGAGCTGGTGGACCTTGTCCAGAACGTGGACGATTCGGTCGATGTGCCCATAATGGTCTCCCCCGGCGTGGTGCCCAGGGAGATGTTCACCTCGCTTCGGAACGCGGGCACCGACTGGTTCGCCTGCTACCAGGAGACCCATAACCGAGAACTGTTCAGCAGACTGCGCCCTGACCAGGACTATGACGTACGCCTGAACCAGAAGACCTGGGCCGGGGAAAGGGGGATGCTGACCGAGGAGGGCATCATGATCGGCGTGGGGGAGACCATAGCCGACCGGGTGAACTCCATCAAGATGATGGGCAAACTGGGAGTGCAGCAGGTTAGGGCCATGACCTTCGTGCCGCAGGCCAACACCCCAATGAAAGGGATGCCCTCGACGCTGATGATCGAGGAGCTTGTGACCTTGGCCGTTATGCGTCTGGTGCATCAGGACAAGCTCATCCCGGCAAGCCTGGACATCGAGGGGGTCAAGGGCCTCCGCCCACGGCTCGACGCCGGTGCCAATGTCATCACCTCCATAATCCCCCCCAGCAAAGGCCTGGCAGGTGTGGCCCAACATGAGCTGGACATCGAGAACGGGGAACGGTCGAAGGGAAATATCGAGGACATGCTGGACATCATCGGTATCAAGATCGCCAGACTGACCGATTATACGAATTTCATTGCCTCCAGGAAGGAGAGGCTTGGGATCGAGGTGATCCAGTGAAGGTCGGTGTGGTGGGCGGTGCGCTTCAGGGCACTGAGGCGATCTACCTATCGAAGAAGGCGGGCATTGAAACGGTGGTCATCGACCGGAGAAAGAAGGCACCCGCTATGTCACTGGCGGACGAAGCGGTGAACATCGATGTGATCAAGGAACCGAGACGGGCGATAAGGGTGTTCGAGGACTGCGATGCGGTCCTACCGGCCAACGAGAACTATGAGACGCTGACCTCTCTGGTGAAACTGTTCGAGAACCTGGACGTCCCGCTGATGTTCGACATGGAATCATATGATGTGTCATCCTCCAAGGTCCGGTCCAATGAAATGATGAGGAAGCTCAAGGTCCCCATGCCTGGAGATTGGCCGGAATGCGGGTTCCCGGTCGTTGTGAAGCCCTCCGGGCAAAGCGGAAGCACCGGGGTCACCAAGGCAGTCACCCAGCAAGAGCTGGAGGAAGGGATTGACCGGGTCCGGGGCATCGGCGATGATTGCATTGTGCAGGAGTTCGTAGAGGGACCGAACATCTCTGTCGAGGTCATCGGGAACGGCATCGAAATGGTGCCTTTGGTGATCACTGAGGTCGTTCTGGACGACGGATACGACTGCAAGATGGTCCGTTCGCCGTACAGAAAGCTCGATGCCGACACCGAGATGATCTTCATGGCCGCCAGCGAGAAGATGGCCCAGCACATGACCTTGAACGGTATCATGGATGTGGAGGCGATCGTCAAGGATGGTATCCCAAAGATCCTGGAGATCGATGCCCGGATACCAAGCCAGACACCGGCGGCGGTGCTCGGCTCGAGCGGCATCAACATCATTTCGATGCTGACCGATTCCTTCGTCAAAGGGAAACTGGAAAGGCCCAGACCGACCAAGAGCGGTGCTGCCTTCTACGAGCACGTCATCGTCAGCGGCAGTACGATGCGTTCCTGCGGAGAAGGCGTGTTCGCCGGGGTGGATAGACCCCAGCTCATGCCTGGACTATTCAAATCCGATGAGATGATAACCGACTATGAGCCAGGCAAGAATAGGTGGAGGGCCACGATCATCAATTCCGGCCCCTCCGAAGAGGCTGCCTGGCACAAGAGGCTGGCCTGCCTGTGGGAGATCATGGAACAGACCGGCGTTACCAGGTACGTCAACCCGATACCGGAGGCGATGAAATGACCCGATTGACCTATGAGATGATTGAGAACGTCCCGGACAGCATGGGCCTGCGGGATGAACGGCTGCGCCACGATCTGGGCATGGACATGAAATGCCTGGCATATCTCGCATTGGGTCTCGAGGAGAGCGACCTCAACCTGAACGGCTTCAAGGCGGCGGCGGTGCCGGTCACCAGCGGGAAGGGCGTGACCCCAGGGTTCTGCGATTCGGTCTGCGCCATAACCAGACATCTCGGCATGGAAAGCCATGTCACTGAGGGGACGGACGTGGCCGGTTTCTATCAGGCCATGGAGGCGGGGGCGGACATCGTTTTCATGGCCGATGACCAAGAGTTCGTGGCCATCAACATGAGGGAGCACAGGGCGGCGGACAACACCCATTCCACGGCATTGGGGTACTTCTCCGCCCTGAAAAGAGCGGTGGGACCCCTTGCAGGGAAGGAAGTGCTGGTGATCGGTGCCGGTCGGGTCGGCAGCTGCGCCATAGACCTTCTGGCCGACGAAAAGGCATCCATAACCGTTATGGATTCCGATCTATCCAAGATAGAATCTGTGAAGAGAAGATACCCCGACGTCAGGACGGTCAACGATCTGGAACGGGCGGTATCGGGAGCGGGTGCTATAATAAACGCATCGCCGGCCAGGATACCGGGCGAGTGGATCCGGGAAGGGGCGATCATATCCTCCCCGGGCATGCCCTATTCGTTCGACGACCTGGGTGAATCCAAGGCCAGGGTCCTCGTCCACGATCCGCTGCAGATCGGCGTCTCCGTGATGGCGGTATGGAGCGCCAGCTACTCGATGCAGAGGAAGCCGAAGGGAATAGCCTGGGCACAGGCCATCGAGGTCATCCAATGACCGGATTCGGCATTGCCCTGGACATCGGCACCAGCGGCTTCCGTGCCCAGGCGATCGATCTGAGCAACAACGAGATCATCTCGACGGCGATAACCATCCGGCACCCGATCCCGGGAGCGAACGTCATCGACCATGTCAATTTCGCGGTGGTGACCGGGACCGAGGAGACCCATCGGCTGATGATCGATTCCATCAACAGGCTGTTGGGGAAACTGGACATCGATCTGGATAAGGTCGAACGAATGGCGGTCTGCGGGAACCCGTTCCAATTGTCCCTGTTCCAGAAGATCGAGATCCGTGACCTGGCCTATGCTGGGAAGAACATGTTGGACAGGCTGGGAGTGGTGCCTCCCAAGAGAGACGGGGACATCGTGAGGGCGAGGGACCTGGGCCTCGACCTGCCCCCGGAAACGACGGTGATGATACCCCCAGCGGTCAGCCACGAGATAGGGGCGGACGCACTGGCCATGCTGCTGATGACCGGCATAATGGACCAGAAGGAGCCGTGCCTGGTCATTGATTACGGCACCAACGCGGAGATGGCGCTGGTGGTCAACGGGAACGTATACTCCGGTTCGGCTGCGGCAGGGCCGGCCCTGGAAGGGCAGCAGGTGGAGATGGGCATGCTGGCAGCGCCCGGCGCCATATCAGACGTTACCGCTGAAGCGGACGGATGGCGCTGCTCGGTGCTGGACGATGGGTTCATGTCCCAGGAAGGAGACACCGTCGATCCCACGGACGGCCGGACCGTCTCGGCCGGGGAGATGCACGGGAAGGCCACTGGTATAACTGGCACGGGACTCATCGCGGCGATCGCCAGCGGAATCGGGGCAGGACTGATCGTGCCGCCGAAGATCAAGACACCTGACCACCGATTGCACCTGCAGGACGGGGTGTACATAACGGAGAACGATGTCTCTGAGGCGGGGAAGGCCATCGGGGCCATCAGGGCAGGGTTCCTGACCTTGATGAGAGAGGCAGGCCTCTGGACCGGAGATGTCAGGACAGCGTTCATGTCAGGAGCTTCCGGATTGTATGTGGACGCCGTCAAGGCGCAGAGTATCGGCCTGGTGCCGCCGGAGAGCGATCACATCATCCAGCTGGGCAACACCTCCCTGGCCATGGCAAAGGAGCTGGTGCTCCGGCCGGAGCGGTTCCAGGAGCTGAAGTCGTTCGCCAAGGACCTGAGGGCCAGCCACTGCATGTTCGCGACCTCGGACCTGTTCAAGCACATCTATTCCATCGAGCTGTCGCTGTGGTACTATTCGATGCCGATGTCGGCATACAGTGAAATGCTGGCCATTTACAAGCTTCCGCCGCTGCCGCCACCGGTCGCCCACGTTGACGTCGAGAGAAGGATGAGCCGGGACATACCGGACCTGGGCCGGAAGGGCATCGCCATCCTCAGGGACATCGGGGTTTCCCTGGAATCTGACCTGACAGGCTGCGTCCAGTGCGGAAAGTGCACCGAGGAATGCCCGGAGGATGCGATCACCATTGTCGAGTCGGATGGGATGTTGAGAGCGATCATCAGATCGGAACTGTGCTCAGGCACTGCATGCCGCAGATGCGAGCAGGCCTGCCCCAACCAGGCGATCAACTTCAACAACATGAGGGCGAACAGCAGCAGCTGAACATGGGAGGTTGGACGATGGTTGAAGAGGGAGGTCTGAACAGATGGGAAAGTTCACAGCCGATGGTGCTGATAATGGCGATGATTTTGGGATTGATCGCAGGCAATTTCATAGGCGGGATCTGGAATGACAGCAACGCCATCATCTATGTGAGCCTCGTCCTGCTGGTGTATGGGATCGCCCTGGGAACGCCGCTGAGCGCGGTGGCCCGATCGTACAAGAATCGCCGATTCATTGCCATCGCCCTCCTTGACAACTTCGTGGTCATTCCGATCATCGGTTTCATCCTGGCGCTGGGGTTCCTATATTCGACGCCTTTGATCTTCGTGGGTTTCATCCTTTACGTGGTCAACCCTTGCACCGACTGGTTCCTGGTGTTCACCGGGATGGCCAAGGGGGATGTGCCCTTGGGGCTGGCGCTCCTGCCCATCAACCTGATCGTTCAGATCCTTCTCATTCCGGTGTTCTTGTTCCTCTTTGCGGGGGAGCTCATCGCGATACCGCTATGGGCGTTCGTGGAGACCTCCGTGGTCTTCATCGCCATCCCTTTCGCCGGCGCCGTCGCGACCAATTGGGCGGTCATCCGTTCCAAGGGCATGGAGTGGAAGGAAAGACGCATGAGCAGGACCCCGATCCAGATCCAGACCATTACCCTGGCGGTGATAATATTCTTCATGTTCGGGAGCCAGACACCGACCATCTTGGACAACCTTCTGCCGCTGTCGGTGGTGCTGATACCGGTGGCCATCTTCATCGTGGCGTCCTACATCATCGCCAGATACGTGGGGATACGGGCAGGATTGAGCTATGAGGAATATGCCCTCCTCTCATGCACCACGATAGCCCGGAACTCGCCGCTCGCGCTTGCGATCTCCTATGGGCTCTTCCCAGGCGAACCGCTTATCCAGGTCGCTATCATCATAGGCGTCCTGGTCGAGCTTCCGGCGCTGGTGCTGTTGGTGAAGGTCCTGAGGCTGAGCAAAGATGGATATTCATGCCGGGTTAGAGGGAAGTCGCCAGACTGTAGCGCAGAGAATCGGTGAGGAACATGAAACTGGGACTGGGGATCGACACCGGCGGAACGTTCACTGATAGCGTAATTATGGACCTGGAGACCGGCCAGGTGATAAGGAAGTCCAAGGCCCTTACCACCCGGGAGGACCTGGCCATTGGGATCAAGAACTCGCTGTCATCGCTTGGCGAGGAGCTCATGGACCAGATACGCCTGGTATCGATGTCTTCCACGCTGGCCACCAATTCGGTGGTAGAAGGCAAGGGCTGCCGCGTGGCCCTCATCATGATCGGAATGGAACGACGTGAGACGATGCCGGTGGAGCACCTCATAGAGGTGGCCGGGGGACATTCGTTGAATGGCCTGGAACAACAGGTGCTTGATGCCTCCAAGGTGGAGGAGTTCATAGAAACGGTCTCGGGAAAGGTTGACGCCTTCGCCGTTTCCAGTCTCCTGAGCGTAAGGAACCCGGACCATGAACTGAGGGTCAAGGAGCTGATAACGAGTAGATGTCAGCTTCCGGTCGTATGCGGTCACGAGCTCTCGTCCCAACTGGGTTTCTACGAAAGGACCATAACGGCGGTCCTAAACGCCAAACTGATACCCGTGATCGCGGACCTCATTTCAGCCGTGAAAAGGGTACTCAAGGAGCAGGGGGTGTCCGCTCCCCTGATGATCGTGAAGGGGGACGGTTCGCTCATGAGCGAAAGCATGGCAGGGACCCGCCCAGTGGAGACCATCCTTTCCGGACCGGCCGCAAGCATCGTCGGGGCGAAATTCCTCACCAAGGAGAAGGACGCTGTCATAGTGGATGTTGGCGGGACCACCACCGACATCGGCATACTGAGGGATGGCAAACCACGGCTGGACCCTGAAGGGGCGCTCATCGGCGGATGGAGGACCAGGGTGAAGGCAGTTGACATAATGACCTCCGGCATTGGAGGCGACAGCCGCATCATCGTGACCAAGGACGGATTCATGCTGTCCCCGTTAAGAGTGGTGCCGTTGTGCGTCGCCTCCAAGAGATATCCGGATATCGTCGAGAAGCTCAAGGCCATCGCGGAGAACATTCCACGCCAGAGGACCAGATATTATGACGCGAACCTGATCCCCCAGCTGGTGGAGTTCTTTATCCTCTCGAAGGAGGTCCCGGGCGTCGAGCTCTCGTCCATTGACAAGGCCTTCCTCGGTGCGATCAAGAAAGGTCCGATCACCATCTTCGGCATAGCCGATATCACCGGCATCGACCCATACACCTATAGCATTCGCCACCTGGAGGAGCTAGGGATGGTGGCCAGGATCGGCCTGACCCCGACCGATATACTTCATGCCATGGGCAAATATTCCGAATTCGTCAAGGAGGCATCGGACCTCGGAGTGGCGATACAGTCGAAGGTGATGTCCCTGAACCCGGATGACTTCTGCTCCCAAGTTAGGCAAGAGGTCATCAACAAGATAGCGAAGGAGGTCCTGCTGAAACTGATACAGGAAGACTCGGGGCATGATGCGGACAACGAATTGAGCCGGCGTTTCATCCAGCAACTGGTCACCCGGGAGATGGGGATCGATTTCTCCCTCAACCTGAACCTGAACAAGAGTATCATTGGCATAGGCGCGCCGGTCAGCGCCTATCTTCCAGAGGTGGCGGCGAAGTTCAACACGCCTCTCCTATTGCCGGAAAATTCCGAGGTCGGCAACGCGGTCGGTGCCATCACCGGTACGATAATGGAAACGGTAGAGGTCCAGATAAAGCCGAAGGCTGGCATGAGCAACACCGAAAACCCGCCTTCGATCGTCTTCTCCTCAAAGGGACGAAACGCCTTCCCCAACCTGGAGGAAGCGAAGGCCTTCGCAGTCGAACTTGCTAACCGAGAGGCGACGGAACTGGCTACGTTCGCTGGGGCCGATACCGTAGAGCTTGTCTGTGAGGTCAAGGACGATTATGGCAAGATAGGCAACGGCTACGGCGGGGGAGGGATCCTGCTTGGCACGACGGTCGTGGTCATGGCGGTAGGGAAACCCAGGATGCATTGATCGGCCCAAGAGAGCCACTCCGATCCGAAGATCGTTCCCCGTCCTTCTGGTTTATCATCAGCCATGATGATACAGGGATGGTCCATATGAACGTCGATGAGGTCGTTGAATTTCTCCGATCGCACGGGAGCGAGGTCAACCGAGAAGGAATGTCCAGGTTCGGGATCAAGGTCGACAATGCCTTCGGGATCTCGATGGTGGACATGCGGTCCCTGGCGAAGAATATCGGAAAGGACCACAAACTCGCGCTGGACCTCTGGGAGGCCGGATTCCACGAATCGAGGATCATCGCTACCGTCATCGACGTCCCGGCCCAGGTGACCGAGGACCAGATGGAGCAATGGGTGGTCGGGTTCGATTCTTGGGATATCTGCGACCAGTGCTGCAGCAACCTGTTCTCCCGGACTCCATACGCCATCGCAAAGGCAAAGGAATGGTCGTCACGGGATGAGGAATACGTGAGACGGGCGGGCTTCGTATTGATGGCGGCCCTGGCAGTTCACGACAAGAAGGCCAAGGATGAACTGTTCCATGATTTCCTGGCGATAATTGACTCGGAGGCAGCGGATGATGACCGACCGTTCGTGAGAAAGGCGGTCAATTGGGCCTTGAGGCAGATCGGGAAAAGGAACGTTCCGCTGCAGGAAGCAGCGATAAGGACGGCGGAATCAGTCCAAGCACGCAACACGAGGAGCGCCCGATGGATCGCTGCCGATGCGCTGAGAGAGCTTCGGTCCGAGAAGACGACCAACATGATCAAGAAACGCAAAAGGTCGACCATCCGATAGTTTGACTGAGCTGTATCAGGACAACCCCCGGTCCCAGTGCCTGACAAGACCTTTATTTACGATATGGTCCAATTAGCCGTCACGAACGGCAACTCAGTAAGGACGATAGCGGTCATTCTGGCGGTGGCCGCCATGCTGCCCGGAGTGTTCACCGCATTGGTGGTAGTCCAGGATAGCGGCGATCAGATCTCGTATTACATATCAAGCACCCGCGCAAGCTCTCTGCATTCCCAGCTGTCCCAGGCGCCAGGCGGATTCGCCTGGGACTATCTGAGGGGGGATGACTATCCGGTCCTGAAGGTGGAATGGACCGCTTTCAACAGGCATATCTTGGATTCGAGGAGCTCCCCGTTCTCCAGCTTCGAATCCATGATATTCTCGCACTGCAATAAGAGTTCCATCACCTACACCTTCGTGGGGACGATGGAGGCATCCCTCCAGCAGCAGGTCTATTCGGAGGCCGATCTGAACAGGTTATATGACACGGTGTTCAGGAACACCACCTCAAACGGGGTGGCGATAGTCCATGTGGCCTTTCTGACCGGATCGTTCTCGGACCCGGCGGCAGTGGGCATCTCATTCACGGCAGACCGATTCGCCATTTTTGGGGACACACTCATTGACGCGTACCTGCGAGTCTCGATAGCCCATGAAATGGGACACCTTCTGGGCCTTGTCGCACCGCTGGGTCCCAATTCACCATATACACCAAGAAACGCGACCGTCCATTATGACTATCAGGACCCGCCACATTGCACCTCGAACCCCTGCTTGATGAGACCGGTGGTGAGCTCGTATGACAAGACCTGCAGCTTCTGCAATGCGGACATGCTGGAGCTCAAGAACTCGACAGCACCCTACGCATTCGATCAGAAACAACCGACGATCAGATCGGTCCCGATAATCGTCGGAGCCATAATCACGCTGTTCCTGGCGGTCCCGGCGTTCATCCTTTACCGGAGACGATATTGATCCAGGAACGGCCGGGGTCCCTTGGCCTATTCACCGCTATTTGAATCGGGAGTCTCAGAATTATCAGGCCATCCTTTGACGAGACTGTCCATCACGATATCGATCCCTTCTTCCCTGACATCAAGCTCGTGGACCTTACTTCCTTTCTCTTGGATCAGCTAGAAACCATATCGCCTTAGGCGGCGGATCAGGTCCTTCCTTGATGCTGAATCGATGGGTGACATTGGAATGTCAGGTCTTGTCACTGCCTCAAGTACCAGAGAACATCTTGGGGAACGAAGGCTTTTTGTCCAAAAAGTCTGGACTAATGGGACTTGTCCGCTCTCTTCGGCAGCGCCGATTTCAGGAAATCCTTGGCCTCGTTGACCGGCCCCTCGTCCAGGTTTCCCTTCATGAAAGCATCCAGGATGTTCATGGCGTTGATGACCATATTGAGACGGCTCAAATCGCCCTCGGAGAATGAGTTGCTCCTTTCGATGATCGACCGGAGATAGACCAGATTCTGCTTCATTACGAAGGCCGTCTGTAGCACCAGCATGATGCTGTCTATCGGCATATTGTCGGGGTGCTTGAGTGCCGACTCCATCGTCTCCTCGATCGATTCTAGACCGGATATGGTCGACTCGATCGTGTCCCGGACATTCTTCATCATATCCGGGTTCGCATCTCCCTCCAGCAGTAAGTCTTCTCCCGCCAAATCGGTTACCTTTCAGCACATGACCCTTCTGGATATTCTAACTTACGCTGGAATTCCGCAAAATTTAGATGAATCGGAGGATCCGAGGCCATTGCAGAGACCGGAGGTAACAGATTGAAGATCATACTTCGACCCTTCTCAACCCAATAAGAATTACCCGATGAAAACCGGAAACAAAATGCTCAAAAAATTTGTTAAATAGGATGCTCCGGTATCCTTGGGATGACAAGTAAGGTCGATACCATGACGAAAAGCATGTTCTTCTATTCCACCACCATCGGTCGCATTGGTATCGCGGAGGATGAAAACGCGATATCGAACCTGTGGTTCCCAAAAGAGAGAGCTCCCAATGATGCCGTCGAACTGGAGACCGGGCTGCTGCGCGAGGCGCATGGACAGTTATCGGAATATCTTTCAGGAGAGAGGAAGGAGTTCACAGTACATCTGGCCCCAGCGGGAACACCATTCCAGAGAAAGGTATGGGAAAGCCTTTTGAAAATCCCATATGGACAAACAAAGAGCTATGGCGCTGTTGCCAAGGACATAGGTTCTCCGGGGGCATCGAGGGCGGTGGGCATGGCGAACAACCGGAACCCGATCTCCATATTCATCCCCTGCCACCGAGTGATCGGAGCCGACGGAAAGCTGATCGGATATCTGGGAGGATTGGACACCAAGAAAAGGCTTCTTGACCTGGAAAGAAACAACCCTTGACCCATCCATAGATTGAATTGAATATATGGAGGGAATATTAGTGACAACGGAACGGCAGGAGATCAATAATGCGGAGAAACGCCTCAGACCCTCTTGAGCAACAGAGATGGGATGCAGTTCAGAAGGGAGATGCAGTCTTCGATGGCGTTTTCTTCTACGGAGTGAGAACGACCGGGGTTTATTGCCGGCCTTCGTGCAGATCAAAGATACCTCTCAGGAAGAACGTGGAGTTCTTTGATAGTGCAGAGAAGGCCGAGGAAAGGGGTTTCCGGCCATGCAAGCGCTGCAAGCCAGATCTTTCTGGACAGGATAGAGATAACTCCACTATCGACCAGTTAAAGAAGGTATGCGACCGCTATTTCGATGACCGGGAACGCCTATCCGCTGAGCTGGAACGGCTCGACGTCCATCAGAACCGAGTGGCCCGTCAATTCCATCGTGAGTATCACACCACCCCTTCGAAATACATCAATGAGCTGAGAGTGTCAAAGGCCGAGAGACTGCTCCAGGGATCAGACAAGAGCATGCTCCAGATCGCCTCCGAATGTGGATTCGGGAGCGTATCGAGCTTCTATGCGTCCTACAAGGCCAAGTATGGCCGGACCCCGTCCGAGTCTAGAACCCACCGGCCAAGGGCGGAATCAGTGGATAGGAATAACCGATAGATCGAGAGTAGCGGATGAAACCGAAAATACGAGGATAAGAGCCAACATACTGTCTTCCATTGGACCGATCAAGAAATGATCAGCCAATATCCAACCGCTAAGGTTACCCGGTTACCAAATAAATTACACGCATTACATCATCCAGATGTGAAATTGCGTTATTAGTAACTATTTGAGATTAATGGCAATAATTAGAGGCGGACGAGAGGGGATTCGAACCCCTGACCTGCAGCTTAGGAGGCTGCTGCCATATCCATGCTAGGCCACTCGTCCATCGAAAGGAGTTTGGTAAAGCGTTTCAACATGCAAGGGGAGATAGGGAACTGAAATTCAGCTCTTGTCCTCTTCGGAGCCGAGCTCCTCAGGGGCCTTCTCTTCGGCCTTGGCCTCGTCCTTCTTGACGTACTCCTCGATCAGGTCGACAGTGACCTTTCCGAAGAGCTCGCGGAGGTCGGCTACGACCTTGTACTTGGCCATGGTCCATTTGGAATCGTACTTGCATACGTCCGGGAGGACCAGCTTGACGACGTCTTCTTCCTTGGTGATGACGAATCCTTCCGATGTACCGTAGTCCATCTCGAGCATCGCCTTGACCTTGTTCTCGTCGCCCTCGATCTTCTCAACGATGGTGAAGACGTATTTCAGGGATTGCCCAGCGAAGCGCCTGTTGAAATCGACCTTGACACGGCCGGCGGAGACCGATGTGACTATGCCGGTCTTGTTGTGCATGGTGACCTCCATGCCCGGGTGCGGCTCGACGTC
Organism: Methanomassiliicoccales archaeon; assembly: GCA_036504055.1. Lineage (NCBI taxonomy): Archaea > Methanobacteriati > Thermoplasmatota > Thermoplasmata > Methanomassiliicoccales > Methanomassiliicoccales archaeon. Next base: position 17,154 of record DASXVU010000031.1, read on the forward strand.
CTGCTTCAGGAACTCGCGTACCGAGTGCACCTCGACCAGCTTCGGGTCCCTTGGTCCGGCCGCCTTCTCTGGCGGGATGATGACCTCGGTCTCCTTGCCGACCTCGGCCCCGATCAGGGCCTCGTCCAGTCCCTCGAAGATGCGGCCACCGCCGACGAGCAGAGGCATCGGGGCGTAGGTGAACTTCTCGTTGAAGATACCTGCTTCCTTGGCGCTCTCCTCCTTCGTGGTGTCGATCATTTCGTTGGTGTCGACGGTCCATGCGTTGTACTCGATCCTGATGATGTCGCCCTTGGCAACCTGTGCAGAGTTTTCAGTTGACATGAAATTCACCATGAAATTAGTCGTCTGATTTGACTCCCTTCAATCCATGATTGTTCTTATAAGTTTTGGTGTCCACCAAGCCTGAAAGTCCTTCGTCAGGGTCAAAATCCGGGCATTTTTCTAGCCGATCGAAATCGCCCTCCTGGAGAATGTGATGGCCATAGCTCATATCTTCGTGAGCGACTCCACCGTTTCTCGGTCCAGAGCTTTGGCGAGCTCAAGGCAGAGCTTGACCGAGTTCTCCTGGTCCTGGAGGTCGAAAACGCCAACATGCGAGTGGATATGCCTGACCGGTATCCCCACCGCTATCGTCGGAACGCCTGTGTTGGCAACATGGATCGCCATCCCGTCAGTGCTGCCTCCTTTGACATAGGATAACTGGTAAGGTATCTTCTTTTTCTTGCAGATCGAGAACACCAGCTCCTTCAATGGCTGATTGGGTATCATTCCCCCGTCCCAGATGGTAATGGCCAACCCGCAACCCATCCGTGCCGGGGCCAGGATGGGGTCGATGCCAGGAACGTCACCGGCGATGTCCACGTCGACTATGATCGCCACATCGGGACGCACGCTATTGGCCACGGTCTTCGCCCCGCGGGTGCCTACCTCTTCCTGGACCGTGCACGCCGCCACCACCTTGTTCGGATGATGGATCCCGCCTTCCTTGATGGACCGCAATGTGTCAAGGACGGTGCAGACGCCCAAACGGTCATCGAACGCCTTGCCCATGGCCAAGGTCCTTTTGCCGGCCTTCTTGCCGTCCTTGAACGCGGTCTTGGTGAACCAGCGGAACTGGCTGTCCGGCACCACGCAGTCCCCGAGCCTGACCCCGCATTCCTCGGCCTCTTCCTTGTTCGCGCATCCGACGTCTATGAACATCTTGTCCTTGGTGACCACCTTCTTCAGCTCCTCGGACTCCATCAGATGGGGTGGTTTGCAGGCTATGACGCCGTTGATGGGGCCCTTGTTGGTCATGACCAACACGCGCTGACCCAGAAGCACCTGGTCGAACCAGCCGCCCAACTGGTTGAAAGTGAGATATCCATGAGACTCGATGCCGGTCACGATGAAGCCGCATTCATCCATATGGGCAGCGAACAGGATGGTCGGGCCATCATCGCCTACCTTCTCGAACATCAGATTGCCGATGTTGTCATTATAGACCTTGTCGGCGAACTCGGAGGCGTAGTCTTTGCACATGAGAGCGACGCTCCTTTCGAAACCTGATGGTCCGGGAGCGTTGCACAGTCCTTCGATCATTTTTAGAGATTTTTTGTCCATTGGAATCGCCAGACCACGATAAGTTTCCTCACCCTGCTGCTGTATTGCTGAAATCCAGCTCATCCGATAAATACATTGGTCCATGGCCGAGGACACGTGCCCTACATCCAGCCTTATCGCAGTGTGTTTCTATCAAAGGCGTATACGGGCCCCCTCCCAGATGTTGATGACGATGACGATAACGAATCAATCATTGGGCGACCTCAAAGAGGCCGCGATGGAAGACGCCTGGTATGAGATGGAGGGTGCCTATGAGGTCTACGGCATCGGACGCTGCCGGTTCGTCCTGCTCCATTGCCGAATGGCCATGCTGATCGGCATCGTTCTTCTGGCGAACGTGAAAGGGATTCCGTTGTCAGAAGGAGGGATCGAGAGAACCGCCAGGGACCTGAACATGCCAAAGCACCTGATCGATTCCTGCAGTGACATTGACCGGACCGGAAGGTATCCGCTCCTGCTCAAGAAACGAGAGGACGAACAGCAATATGCCGCCACCATCCTGAGCCAGACCCTCGAGGTGTTCGAATGGATAAGAGCCGAGATGGAAATCGATCGATCGAACATGTCTGAATGATCAAGATGCATTGACCCATCGGCCCGGCCATTTTGGCCGAATTGAAAAATTGGTGTCGGACTCAATTATTAAATATCACACGGTCAGAATCATTCCTCATTGAACAAATTGAAAGGCAATCGACGGGCGATCAGTGGACTGACCATACTGATCGTCATACTACTGGTCTCGACGGCGATGCTCGCTGCTTTCCTGGCCTATTCCGATATCAAGACTGGAGGCATGAGGGAGATATGGAGGTTCGGCGAGAACGATCTCGCAGGCAAACCGTCCAATATGAGTCTCATGTACCAAGGTGACGACGGTACGATATATGCCTTTGAGACTCAGAGCTATTATCCCAACTATTTCATGGCCTTTAATCAAGATGGGAACCTCAAGTGGAGGACCGGGGTCAATGCTCAACCCTATCCCGTCCAGGGACCAGATGGAAGATTCTACTATGTCGATTGGCCTTACATCACATATTGGATGGATGACACGAGCAAGGGAGGGTGGTACAATCTCACCTCATTGGACAGTAATGGTGACTATAGGTGGAGTTACCTGGTCGAGAACGGCACCCTCTCTATTCTGGCCATCTACCCCGACGGGACCGTCATCGCCCATCATTACAACAGCGAATATGACAGCGCTACCGGGACTTATGTCACCCTGCTCGATACCATCATCGAGATATCGAACAACGGGACCGAGCTGTGGCAGATAGACCGGCCTTTGCCCGATATGGCCATCCAAGATCCGCGGATCAGTTCGAATGGGACCTTCGTGATGAACGCGTATGATGGAGGTGGAACGTACGAGATCGGTATCTTCAAGAACGGTACCTCCGGATACATCCAGAAGGCGGATTTCGTTCCTGGATCATCTCCTGGCCAATCGAGCAAGAGAGACGGAGTACAATATGAGGTCAGGCGGACCTTCACGGATAACGAGACCTCGGTCATCGGTCTGTATGCCAACAACGTCTCCGACGGAGGCCAGGTCTGGAAGACCGTGCTTGCACATTCGGATAACCCGAACAATTTCACGGCCGGATACTGGGTAGGGCAGGACGCTATCGTGGACCGGGACGGGATCATCTATTGCGGGGACATCATCGGCAACCATACCTATGCCATCGATCCTAACGGGACCGTCAGATGGCAGGGACCATACCTTGGAGTGATCTGGGCGACGTTCACCGACGGAGGCATCCTGGTAAGCGATGGTACTTCCATCAAAAGGGTGCAGGCTGACGGATCAACGGTCTGGGAATACAATGTCGGTAAGCTAGGGTCCGATTACAGCAGGGTGTTGTTGAGCCCGGACCAGGCGGTCTACTATAGCCTCGGGTCCACCATTGTGGCTTTGGGCCATCCTAACAATGTCGGCGGCAGCACCATCATAATCGTAATCATAATTGCTTTCGACCTCATTGTGGTCGGTGTCTACGGTAGGATGGTTTGGGCAGGCAGGAAAAGAAGAAGGGCTCGGGAAGAGGTTGGCCCTTCTCCCAAGAAAAAGGCGACTGGAAAGAAATGATGGAACGCATATCGGAATGATGTTGACGCGCTCGATGATGGTGGCTCTTTGTCGGGATTCATGGGATAAACCATTTTATCCTTGATGCCATTACGAGGGACAAGGCCACCATAGCTCAGCCCGGTTGAGCGGCTGACTTGTAATCAGCAGGCCGGGAGTTCGAATCTCCCTGGTGGCTCCATAGTCTTCTAAAACCATCATCCGCCATTCATCGTGTTACCGCCGTCCGACGGGAGTATCTGTAAACACTCCTTTTAACCCTGTCAATTTCCCTCCGGACAACATTTAAAGAGAAACGTTGATGCGAATAGATTAGTAATAGTGCATTCCTAGCCGTCCTAGAGAATAACAAGGACTATTTACAATGAAAACAAATGAGAAGAGACCGCTGGCTGATGTAGAAAAGGAATATCTGGGCAAAGTATGGACCGCGAGCATGGACCACGAACCGGGATTGGAAGGATTCCGATATTGGGTCTCGGAAAGGGACGGCACCATCTGCAAGATCATGGAAGACAGCGGTGTGGATGAAATGGCTCTTAGAAAATCGCGTAAGAAGAAGAAAAATTGAGATCTGACCGTTGGGACCTTAGTCCCAATAGATGTCGTTCTCACGGAACCCGACCTTCAAGACCAGTATCCTGAAGTCGTGCGAGATCACCGGGTTACCATGGACATCTCCGGGCTCACATACCAAAATATCGCCTGGACTCATGGTCACTTTCATTCCATTGATGAGGAACGGCGCTTCGTCAAGGGCGTAGAAGATCTCCGTCTGGTATCGATGATGATGCTGGCGGACGGTCTCCCCTCTGCGGAACTCCACCTCCTGGATGAAAGAGCCGGGAATGCCCAGAGCCGATTCGTCGATCAGCACCTTCTTCGTGTATCCTTCCCCCGGCACGACCTTGGCCGCATCATGCTTGAAGTGCTTCATCTCGCTACTTCCGGACCGCATCCCCTATCGCTTTTTCCAATACGTCCAACCCAGCATCGATCTGTTCCAACGGGGTTATGATCGGCGGTATGACCCGGATGCCGGACTTGCCGCAACCCAGGGTTATCAGGCCGCGCTTCATGCATAGCTCGTCCACCTTATCGCGTAGCCTGCAGGCGGGGGTCTTGCTCTTCCGGTCCTCGACCAGCTCGATCGCCTGCATCATGCCGAATCCGCGGACGTCCCCGATCTGCTCATACCTGTCCTGCATCTCTTCGAGGCGCTTCCTGAGGTGGACCCCTTTCTTGGCCGCCATGTCCACGATGCCTTCCTCCTCGTAGACGTCAAGGGTGGCCATCGCCGACGCGCAGGCGACGCAGTTGCCGCCGTAGGTGTTGGAGTGAGCGCCCTTTACCTTCCAATCCAGTTCGGACCGGAAGGTGGTGGCGGCGATCGGCAGGCCGGAGCCGAGCGATTTCGCCATACACGCCACATCTGGCTCGATGCCGTGGTGCTCGATGCACCACATCTTGCCCGAACGGCCCATGCCAGCCTGCACCTCGTCGTCCACCAGCAGGATGCCTTCCTTGTTGATGATGTCATAGATCTTCTTCGCCCAACCGACCGGCGGGACGATGTAGCCCCCCTCTCCCTGGACCGGTTCCATGAAAAGGGCTGCCACCTCCTCCGGCGGGGTGATGGTATCGAAATATATCTCCTTCAGGATGTCTGCGCACCAGATACCGCATGAAGGATATTCCAGATGGTACGGGCACCGGTAGCAGTAAGCATAAGGAATGTGAGTGACGCCAGGTATCATCGGAGCATATCGTTCCCTCTGCACCCTCTTCGACGCCGTGAGGGAGAGCGATCCCAATGTTCGACCATGGAACGCCCCGATGAAGGCGATGAATTGTTTCCGGTCTGGCCTGTTCCATCTGGCAAGCTTCATTGCCGCTTCGATCGACTCGGCTCCGGAGTTGGAAAAGAATATCTTCTTCTTGTAATGTCCCGGACCCACCTGGCAGAGACGTTTGGCCAGTTCGGACTGGATATCATAGTAATAATCGGTCCCGGCGAAGTGCATCAGTTTTGCCGCCTGCTCCTGCACCGCCTTGACCACCTTCGGATGGCAGTGGCCGATGTTCAACACCGCCACACCGCTGGCGAAGTCCAGGAGCGTGTTCCCGTCGACATCGCGGATCACGGCACCGGAAGCGCTCTCCACCGCTATCGGTGCCGCCTTGGTCGAGGTGGCAACGAACTCGTTGTCCATCTCGATTATCTTTTTTGCATTCGGCCCCGGTGGTTCGACGATTATGTTGGGAACTTTCTCCAATGTATCGCGCTCCGTCGTCCAGACCAACGATAATCGTAGCCAACATTATTTGATGCTTTGCCGGAGACCGTCCAGTGGCGTTTTGGGACGAGGGCGCTGCCGCCCGCGCTACTCTTCGATGCCTTCCGCCAGTTCAGCGCTGGCGATCATCTTGGAGAGTATCTCGTAGGCGTGTATCATATCCTTCTCGTCCACGATGAAGATGGTATCGGTGTAGCAGGAGACGGACTCAGCCACGTTGACGTTGTTCTCGGACAGGTTGGAGGAAAGATATGAGAAGACGCCGCTCGTCTCCATGATCTTCTCCGGGGACTTGACGGATATCTCCACCAGACTTGGGCGCACCCTGAGCACGTTCTCCTTGCCCACCGCGTTCACGACCTCGTTCTTGAGCTTCTCGTCGGCGATGATGGTAATGGCATGAGCGCCCTGGATCACCTGCATGATGGCCTTCTCGTTGATCAGCCTCTGGAAGATGGTCTCCAGCTTATGAAGCACGGTCCAGTCGTTCTTGGCTGTGACGGCGCAGACCTTGGTCTTGACCTCCAGGCGGCTGTTGCCCAATATCTTGAGGACATCCTTCTCGTGGTCCTTCTTAGAGAGCTTCACCGAATAACGCCTGCAGGCTATCATGACCGCCTCCTCGTTCTTCACGCTGAGGTCCTTCATGATCAGTCTTGCGAGCGATGAGTAATTGATGAGATCCTTGGAGATGCAGTCCTTGATGCTTGGATGGGCGTCGATATAGGCCCTGGTCTTTTCAGCTATGCTCTCCTTGGGAGCCTGTTCTTTCATGTAAGTCAAACATATAATAAAAGAGATATTTGAGCATGTCTGTTTTTAGACACATTGCTCATTGGCCGGAGAGGAACGACTCCAAAGAATCGTTGAAGACCCTCACCGAGGCGTCGGAGATGATCAGTGGAGGCACCACCCGTACCACCTTGGCGGCGGCCACATTGATCAGGAGCCGCCTTTCCAGCCCGTACCTCTGGAACTCTTTTGCCTTGTCACCCATCTCGATACCGGTCATCAGACCGATGCCACGAACGTCCTTTACGACCTCGTGACCGGAAACGATCTTTGCCAGGTCGGAACGCCACCTATCGCCAAGTTCGGCCGAGCGCTCCACCAGTTTATCCTTCTTCATGGTGTCGATGACCGCGCAGGCGGCCGCGCAGGCGAGAGGGTTCCCGCCGAAAGTGGTCCCGTGCGACCCAGGGGTGAATGCCTTGGATATCTCCCTTGTGGAGACCAGGGCACCGATGGGAACGCCCCCGCCAAGCGCTTTGGCCAGGGTGATCATGTCCGGCACTATGTTGAAATGCTGGAAACCGAACCATTTGCCCGTGCGTCCCATGCCGGTCTGTACCTCATCGATGATCAACAGCGCGCCGGTGTCGCTGCAGACGTCCCGGGCGGTCTTGACGAACTCGCGCGTGGCGGACAGGACACCTCCCTCCCCTTGAACCGGTTCCAGCATGACCCCGGCGGTTTCCTTGGTCACGGCCGTCTTCATGGCCTCTGGGTCATTGAAAGGGACGAAGGAGAAGGCCTGCGACAGCAATGGCTCGAAACCGGTCTGATATTTCACCTGACCGGTCGCGGAAAGCGCACCCGCCGTGCGGCCGTGGAAGGAGTTCTTGCAGGCCACGAATTGCTTCCGCCCGGTGGCCTTGGAGGCCAGCTTCAGCGCCGCTTCGTTCGCCTCGGCCCCGCTGTTGACGAACATGGAGACCCCCAACGGACTGGGCACTATCGATGCGATCGCCTCCCCCAGATCGGCCTGTTCCTGAACGTAGTAAAGGTTCGACACGTGGATCATCTTTTGGGCCTGTTCGGATATGGCCCTCACCAGCGCTGGATGGTTGTGTCCCAGGGCGTTGACCGCGATGCCGGCCACGTAATCGGTATAACGGTTCCCCTCCAGGTCGTAGAGGAACTCCTTCTCCCCGCGAGAGAAACAGATGTCCTCGCGGCCGTAGTTCTGGAATAGGTATGCTGAACTTAGTAACTTGACTTCTTCGAAATCCATGTCGATCACTTGTATGATTAATGCCTCTGATATTTATCCTCAGGTCTAAGGTTTTATCCGGGTGCCCCGGTTCTCTCCCACCAGGAGCTGGGCCACGATCGCCTCGGGGTCTTTCCCGCAGATGATGTTCGCTGTGCCCCCCTTCGTAACGGCAAGGCAGCAGGCTTCCAGCTTGGGGATCATCCCTTCCTTGACGATCCCATCGGCGACCAGCTGGGCCACCTCTTCCGTTCTTATCTCCCGTATGACCGAATCAAGGTTCCCGAACTCCCTCATGAGGCCGGGAACATCGGTCACCAGAAGGAACTCGGCCGCCCGGACCGCCCTGGCCACGTGGGCCGCCGCGGTGTCTGCGTTGACATTGTACAGATGCCCTTCGTCGTCGGCGCATATCGAGTAGATGACCGGAACGAAGCCCAGTCCGGCGAGCCATTCGATGGACCTTGGGTCTACGGAAACGACCTCGCCCACGTGACCCAGGTCGGCCACGACCTCGGAACCGTTCTCGATGCCGGTGACCGGGCCCATCTTGCGGCACATGATCGTTCCACACTCTGATCCCGCCAGCCCTATCGCCTTGACCCCCTCCTCTCGTATGGAGGAGACCAGGGAATCGTTGATCCGACCCAGGACGGTCTTCGCCACCATGAGCGTGTTGTCATCGGTGACCCTCAGCCCCAGCACCTTCCGCACCGGCAGACCGTTCTTCTTCATCTCCTCGGTGATCTCCGGGCCGCCGCCGTGGACGATGACCGGTCTGACCCCCAGCGACACCAACAGAGCGATGTCCCGGCTGAAACGGCCCTGGTCGTTGGCCCCGCCGAGGGAGCTGCCGCCGAACTTGATGACGACCGTCTTGCCCCGTAGCTCCTGTGCCCGTGGATACTCCGAACCGTTGATGGCCATGTGACCCCTCAGGTAGTGTACATGGCGTTGATCTTCACGTAATCGTACGTCAGATCGCAGCCCCATGCCTCGCCCGATGAAAAGCCGACCGCCAGATACAGTTCCATGATGACCTTCTTGCCTGAGAGGACCTTTCTCACGTCGATCTCCGATTGGGTCCCGGGTATCATGGTGGGAGAACCGTGTTCGAACAGCGTCACGGTGGTCTCGTCGTCGCTCAATTTGAGGACCACCTCATCCAGTTTGAAATCCGCGCCTGAATTGCCCAGGGCCGACAGTATCCTGCCGAAGTTCGGGTCTGCCCCGAACACCGCGGTCTTCACCAGATTTGATGAGATGATGCCTTTGGCGGCGAGCCTGGCCTCCTTTGGGTCCTTGGCACCGGTGACCCTGACCTCGATGAGCTTGGTGGCCCCTTCCCCGTCGATGACCACCTTCTTGGCCAGCATCTGCGCCACATAGCGCACGCCATCCCAGAATACGGCGTCGTTGTCTGCTGCCGCTCCTCCGGCGCACCCGTTGGCCATCAGGATCGAGATGTCGTTGGTGCTCTGGTCCCCGTCCACGCTGATGACGTTGAACGACTGGTCCATCATCTCCTGCCACTGCCTGTTGACGTTCTTCTCCAGCATGGCATCGGTGGTGATGAACGACAGCGTGGTGGCATGGAGCACCTTGACGTTCGGCGATATCATGCCGCTGCCTTTGGTTATACCGGCGATGGTGACCACGGTTCCATCCTTCAAGGTGACCTTGCAGGCCGCCTGCTTCTCAACGGTGTCCGTGGTCATGATGGCCCGGGCAGCGGCCAGATCAGCATCCTTGCCCTGTCCGAGCTGCTTGACCGCCAGCGGGATCCCGCTCATGACCTTGTCCATGGGCAGGAAACGGGAGATGACCCCGGTGGAGGCTATGCCCACCAGTTCCTCCTTTAGCTTCAGTTCAGTGGCCAACCCGGAGATCATCTGGTTCGCATCGAACAGTCCGCGAGGCCCGGTGATGGCGTTAGCATTGCCGGAGTTGACTATCAGGGCCTGCAACATGCTGGGGTCCTTCTTCATCATGACCTCTATGGGAGCGGCGCGAACGCGGTTCTGAGTATAGGCCAGGGCGCAGCGGGCTGGCCGCTCTGAATATATGACGGCGAGGTCCAGCTTCTCTTTCTTGATGCCGCAGTGAATGCCTGCCGCCTTGAATCCCTTCGGCGAGGTGATCCCGCCTTCAATTATTTCCATTTTCAAACCCCCAGTCCCGGGAAATCCAGTCCCGTTTTCTCGTCCAGACCGAACATGATGTTACAGTTCTGGATCGCTTGGCCGGACGCTCCCTTCACCAGGTTGTCCAGCGTGCTCATTACTACCAGATTGAGTTCTCCCACGACCTCGAACCCGATCTCTACGAAATTGGATCCGGCCACCGATTGCATGGTGGGAATCGGTTCGAATTTGACGAAGCGCGAACCGGAATAGAAATCATGATACAATGAAACGATCTCCTCCTTGGTCATCGGTTCCTTCAGGCGCGGGTAGGATGTGCATAGCATACCCCTGACCACAGGAACCAGGTGCGGCGTGAATATGAGCTCGACCGGCGATCCGGAGAGCCTTTCCAGTATCATCTTGATCTCGGGCATGTGACGGTGCGATCCGACCTTATAGGGGGTCAGGCTGGCACCGCAGTTCGGATGATGGGTGGCCTTGGTGGGTTCGGCCCCTGCGCCCGACGTCCCGCTCTTGGCATCGATGATGACCCTTTCCTCGACCAGGCCGTTGGCGAAAAGCGGGGCAAGTCCCAGGGATGAGCAGGTGGGATAGCATCCAGGGTTGGCCACGAGAGCGGCTCCCTTGATCTTGTCCCGGAACAGTTCGGGGATACCATAGACCGCTTTGGCAAGGTTTTCCCGGTCGCGGTGATCCAGGCCATACCATTTCTTATAGAGCTCCGGGTCGAACAGACGGTAGTCCCCGGAAAGGTCGATGACCTTGACACCGGAAGCGGTGAGCTCCGGCACCACGTCCATTGAGGCCCCGTGAGGAGTAGCGGTGAACACCACATCGTAGTCGTTCCCCTGGAGCTTCTCAGTGAAGTTGAGGTCGACAAACCCGTTCAGGAACGGATGTGCCTTGGCGACCTTGAGCCCGGCATGCTGCCTGGAGGTCATTGCCTGGACCTTGATCTCCGGATGACGACACAGCAGGCGGGCCAATTCCCCGCCAGTATACCCCGAACCGCCGATTATCGCTGCACTTATCATGAATCTGTCCTCAATCACACTATGAAGAGTTGCCGAATTACGAAAGATGTTTATTAAGCATGATGACCCAAATGGGACAATCGCAATCTCCCCTGTCCCTGTCGGAACTATGGCCAGCCTAAGGGTTTTTCATTTTGTCCGAAAGAAGACGGACAAGGCCCCAAATGTCCCTCTGTTGTCATCATCGCTTAATAAGCTCCCTCCGCTCACCGACAAAGATTCACATGGCACCCAGCAAAAAGACTAGCAAATCATCGGTCAAGTCATCCGAACGCAAGAAGGTCGTTCTTGCTTACTCAGGCGGATTGGACACCTCGGTGGCCATCCGCTGGTTACAGGAGAAGTACGACGTCGACGTGATCGCTGTCGGTGTCGATGTGGGACAGCCGGGACAGATGGATGAGGCGATCGAGCGGGCATACACCATCGGTGCCGTCAAAGCCTACGCTGTGGATGCCAAGAAGGAGTTCGCCGAAAGCTACGTCTTCAAGGCCCTCAAGGCCAACGCCCTCTACATGGGCTCATATCCTATGGCCACCTCCATCGCCAGGCCGCTCATCGCCAAGATCCTGGTGGACGTGGCAAAGAAGGAGAAGGCCCAATACATAGCCCATGGATGCACCGCCAAGGGCAATGACCAGGTGCGTTTTGACGTATCCATCGGAGCACTGGCGCCGGACCTCGAGATCATCGCCCCGATGCGCGAGTGGGTCATGACCCGCGAGGAGGAGATCGAGTATGCCCGGAAGAACAAGATCCCCATTAAAGTGAAGAAGGCCACACCATACAGCACCGACGAGAACCTCTGGGGGCGGTCCTGCGAATGCGGATGCCTAGAGGATGCATGGCAGGAGCCCCCGGAAGATGCGTTCGAGTGGACCAAGAGCCCGGCCGCGGCGCCGGACAAGCCGACCTATGTGGAGATAGGGTTCGAGAAGGGGCTTCCGGTCTCTCTGGACGGCAAGAAATACAGCCCCGTGGACCTGATCGAGAAGCTCAACGTCCTGGCGGGCGAGAACGGGGTCGGCCGGATCGATCAGGTGGAGGACCGCCTGGTTGGCATAAAGTCCAGGGAGATCTATGAATCGCCGGCGGCGATCGTTCTGATCGAGGCCCATAAGGACCTTGAGAAAATGGTTCTGACCAAGGATGTCAACAACTTCAAGCGGCTTTCCGAGCAGCGGTATGCCGAGCTCTGCTACGATGGCCTGTGGTTCTCTCCCCTGAAGGACGCCCTTGATGCGTTCATGGACTCGACCCAGGAATATGTCACCGGAACCGTCCGCGTGAAGCTCTTCAAGGGAAGTGCATGTGTCGTCGGCAGGAAATCGAAATATTCGCTGTACGACCATGGACTGGCGACGTACGCCAAGGGAGACCAGTTCGATCACAGCTGTGCCAAGGGATTCATTTACGTCTGGGGATTGCCGCTGAAGAACGTGGCCTCGACCCAGAAGCTGAAGAAGTAGGTGCTGTGAAATGTCAAACAAAGTCCTGTGGTCGGGGAGGTTCAGCGGAGCGCCGGACGAGGGGACGATGGCATTCACCTCTTCACTTTCCGTCGATTCTGTGCTCGCATGGTACGATGCCGTCGGATCGGTGGCTCACGCGAAGATGCTGGTCAGGCAGAAGATCATATCGGAGGCGGACGGCGAGAAGATAATCACGGGACTGAAGGACATCATCGGCCTGATCGAGGACGACACCTTCGATTTCAATGAGACGTTGGAGGACATCCACTCCAACATCGAGTTCAGCCTGACGGAACGTATCGGCGAGGCCGGAGGTCGCCTCCATACCGCCCGCAGCCGCAACGACCAGGTGGCAACGGACTTCCGAATGTTCATGCGGGACGTGGTCATGGATACAGCGGAATTGCTGCTGTTGCTCCAGGACGCGCTGATCGATAAAGCGAAACTGAACATGGACACCGTAATGCCCGGATTCACGCATGTCCAGCATGCCCAACCGGTGAGCTATGGCTTCCACCTGATGGCGCATGTTTTCAAGATCGAGCGTGACGTCGACCGCCTGCTGGACTCGTACAAGCGCCTCAACGTGTGTCCGCTCGGATCTGCCGCTTTGGCCGGGTCCACATATCCCATAGACAGACACATGACCGCAGAACTGCTGGGGTTCGACGGTCCGACCCACAACGCCATGGACACCGTAAGCGACCGGGACTTTGCCCTGGAATATTCATTCTGTGGGGCCTTGATAATGGACCATCTGTCATCTATGAGCGAGGAACTTGTCCTTTGGTCCAGCCAGGAGTTCGGGTTCATCGAGATCGACGACGCGTACTCGACCGGCAGCTCGATCATGCCCCAGAAGAAGAATCCGGACGTGGCTGAGCTCATCAGGGGACGGACCGCTTCCACCACAGGCAACCTGATGACGATGCTCACCCTGCTGAAGGGGCTGCCGCTCTCCTATAACCGCGACCTTCAGGAGGACAAAGGGTCCGTGATAGCCACCTATGAGACGGTCACTTCTTGCTTGGCCATGATGGCTCCGATGATGGCGACCCTAACGGTCAACAAGGAGAGGATGCTGGCGGCCACATCTCAGGGTTTCTTGAACGCCACCGACCTGGCTGACTATTTAGTAAGAAAGGGAGTGGCCTTCCGTCAGGCGCACGAGATCGTGGGCAAGGTCGTCCGCCATTGCATAGACCAGAACAAGAAGATAGACGATCTCAGCGTGACGGAACTGAAGAAGTTCTCGGCGAAGATCGGCAAGGACGTCAAGGAGTTCATCTCCGTGGAGAGCTGCATGAACCGGCGGACATCATACGGAGGAACAGCACCGACCAGCGTCGATGCCCAAATCGATGTGGCCGAGGAGATCGCCAACGGACAGGTTGAATTCTGCGAGGCGGAACGCACCCGCATGGTAAAGGTCTGGAACGAACTGCTCAGATCTTAAAACTAAAAACGCTTCATGAACTGGAGCCTTTTAAGGCTCAAGATCTATACTTTTACTCTTCTGCCGAGCTCAGAGCGTTCCATTGCATCTCGTGATGCACTCCTCCCTTGGTGAGGATCTTGCTGAGCTTTTCTGCCACTCTCACGACCTCACCGCTCTTGGACGAGCCGCGTATGTAGAACTCCTTACGGGTCATCGGGAAGACCAGCCTCATGCGGCCTTTCCGATTGTATCCTTCAGGCTTCTTGTTGTTCTCCAGTTCGGTCTGGTTGAGATAGATGAACATCTGCATGACATCCGGGTCCTCGGGGACCTGGTCGGTTTCTTGCAGGAATGTACTGAGCACCTCTGGGAAGACCTTCGCCACGTCTTTGTAGTCTGTGTCATCCTTTAGAACGAAATGCCCGCTTGACGCCTTCATCATCTCATTCGATGAATATCAGTCTATTTAACCTTTGTTCAGATATCGAACAATATGTCGTGTTCCTTACATCCATATTGTGGATGACCAGATGGTAGAAATTCGGGCATAATTTGGCCGCACCGGTAGAAATAAGTTGGTTATGATTGTCCTGATTGCTTTCTCATATTCCCCTCAACTTGAGTAAGCCCCCATTAAAATGTCAACTGTGTTCGGATCGTTTTTCATTTAATCCCTTATGGTTGGTGAAAGAAGAAATGGCAAAGAACGCCGCATCGGTACGATCGATTCATTATTAAACCAGCCTATCGCTGAAAGGGCAAGTTTGCATCGCGTCATCATGTCAATAGTCTTAAGACCCTCCCGAGCGCGTTCAGCCTGTGATCGAACATTCTCTTCCCGTCGTGCGACGTGAAACTTCTTCCCAAGTACTTCGATATCTCCCGGAATATCGGTTCGGTGTCCTTGAGGTCGCAGGACTGAGGCATAATTCCATGCTTAGATTGATGATAAGTTCATCTGGCATTACGAGCCTATTCTCGACCATCCTTTGATGGCACGTCATATTCCGCATTGGGGGTTCTCGTATGGTCTGAATGTACTTATCCCAGATGAGCTTCCCGCTGTATACTCCTTGCCGCGGATCATCGACCCATTGGTGTTGAGGAAGTCCTACATGTTCATGTCCTTCTCCAGCCCTCGATCAGTCACACCTGATCTGAGGAATACAGTTCCCGTGTCGCGCAGTCTATGCAGAAATCGGTTCACCCCCACCTGTGTGGGGAATACCCTTTTGTTCAGCTTTGCCTTTCCTAATATCTCGGTTCACCCCCACCTGTGTGGGGAATACGGTGCTCGATGCCCAGAAGGAGATCATGAGAGCGGTTCACCCCCACCTGTGTGGGGAATACGGCAGCGGCGTCACCTCCATCGGCGCGGACATCGGTTCACCCCCACCTGTGTGGGGAATACACCAGTTTATCTCCCTGACGGGTGATGACGTACGGTTCACCCCCACCTGTGTGGGGAATACTCTGGTACGGCGATGTTGTGCATGTCGCCGACCGGTTCACCCCCACCTGTGTGGGGAATACTGGGTGGTCAGCCAGCAGTTGGATTATGGCCTCGGTTCACCCCCACCTGTGTGGGGAATACCCATCCTTCCGCCAGACCGAGCAAGCCCGAATCGGTTCACCCCCACCTGTGTGGGGAATACAGCGACAAGCTCACCGTGCTGAGGGGCGGGGGCGGTTCACCCCCACCTGTGTGGGGAATACAAATCGTCCATCGTGAAAATGCTCTTGTCTTCCGGTTCACCCCCACCTGTGTGGGGAATACCAGCCCTGTATCGGTCCGGTCATGTCGGAGACCGGTTCACCCCCACCTGTGTGGGGAATACATCGAGCCGATGCAGCACTACATGGGCTGGAACGGTTCACCCCCACCTGTGTGGGGAATACGCGGACGGCCACCTGCAAGACTTGGGGGCTTACGGTTCACCCCCACCTGTGTGGGGAATACGGCACTCATAGAAAAGGTCTATATAAAGTTACCGGTTCACCCCCACCTGTGTGGGGAATACGGCAGATTCCATCGCCTCACCCTGGCCGGGTTCGGTTCACCCCCACCTGTGTGGGGAATACTGCGGCGTCGTCACTCATGCCACCTGCCCTTCCGGTTCACCCCCACCTGTGTGGGGAATACGTGGTCACGTAGGCCACGACGATCGGGTCCCCCGGTTCACCCCCACCTGTGTGGGGAATACTTCGCATGCGATGGACCCGAAGCACACATACTCGGTTCACCCCCACCTGTGTGGGGAATACTGGAGATCGAACACGAACTCCTCATCCTCGATCGGTTCACCCCCACCTGTGTGGGGAATACTCCCATCTCCTTACTTCCCGGACGTGTCCTCTCGGTTCACCCCCACCTGTGTGGGGAATACGCTCTTTCCGGAGGCCTTCAGGATCTGGGCCACGGTTCACCCCCACCTGTGTGGGGAATACGATAAGGTCGAGTGCGGCATGTGCCGAGCGGTCGGTTCACCCCCACCTGTGTGGGGAATACCCCGCCGCGGGGTATTGGACCGTATCCAACAACGGTTCACCCCCACCTGTGTGGGGAATACGTCGTCGAGGATGGCGAGGATCGGATGCTTCCCGGTTCACCCCCACCTGTGTGGGGAATACTCGAAAGGTGAGTACGAAAACATATTCGACTACGGTTCACCCCCACCTGTGTGGGGAATACTTATTATGGTGGCAATCCCTGATACCCAGTAGCGGTTCACCCCCACCTGTGTGGGGAATACACCGCCTATGCCATTGAGGGCGTTCCAGGCGTCGGTTCACCCCCACCTGTGTGGGGAATACGCCTGGAGCATTTCCATTTTCGATTCTGTCTTCGGTTCACCCCCACCTGTGTGGGGAATACCCCCTTGCACCGGAGCGCCTCAGGGCCAGGGGCGGTTCACCCCCACCTGTGTGGGGAATACTCCTGGGCCAGCCCGGTTATCTCGGTGCCATCCGGTTCACCCCCACCTGTGTGGGGAATACTCTAGGCTTTTGGTCTCAGCAATAAGAACGGGCGGTTCACCCCCACCTGTGTGGGGAATACAGGTCCACGCCCCCGACAAAGATCATTGCCGCCGGTTCACCCCCACCTGTGTGGGGAATACCTCACATCTGTCTCCGGCGTTCTTCCTGGAAGCGGTTCACCCCCACCTGTGTGGGGAATACCCGGGAACGAGAAGTTCTCCAGGTCGCTCATGCGGTTCACCCCCACCTGTGTGGGGAATACTATCATGGCCTCGGCAGCGTTCATTGAGTCACCGGTTCACCCCCACCTGTGTGGGGAATACGGAACGGGCGTCACCAGCATCGGGGCATATGCCGGTTCACCCCCACCTGTGTGGGGAATACTCCTTGGCGAGCTTGAACGCACTGATGCCGATCGGTTCACCCCCACCTGTGTGGGGAATACTTCTCGAAGTCTTTCATGTCTGACTTGGCGTTCGGTTCACCCCCACCTGTGTGGGGAATACCCTCTATCCCAGTATCTGACCTTGGACGAGTCCGGTTCACCCCCACCTGTGTGGGGAATACGCCTGTAGGGTGATCGGAGAATCGGCCCCGTACGGTTCACCCCCACCTGTGTGGGGAATACTATGCTGACCCGCTCGAATGCATCACCTCCATCGGTTCACCCCCACCTGTGTGGGGAATACCATGCATACTTCTGTCATTTATATACCTGGTACGGTTCACCCCCACCTGTGTGGGGAATACCCCATCTCTATGACGGTGGTGCAGGGGCATTGCGGTTCACCCCCACCTGTGTGGGGAATACCCATGGTAGGTGTGACCGTGGAGATTCGCGCACGGTTCACCCCCACCTGTGTGGGGAATACGTTCCTCAGTTCGTTGCATGACGGGCATGGGTCGGTTCACCCCCACCTGTGTGGGGAATACTTGGACTAGTCGGTGTCGGGGCCGCCGCTCTCCGGTTCACCCCCACCTGTGTGGGGAATACTAGGGGAGGCACTCGAAAATGGACGACACAACCGGTTCACCCCCACCTGTGTGGGGAATACTCAGCAAGCGTATCCCATACGCCATCACCGGACGGTTCACCCCCACCTGTGTGGGGAATACCCTCCGCCGCGAACCGCGCCCTCCAGGGACAACGGTTCACCCCCACCTGTGTGGGGAATACACATTTAAATAAGGCTAAATCCCGAAAATTATTGACATATAATACCCAGCCTCATAATTTATATTCTCTAACTAATGTTAATCCGTCAAAATCCACAAGACACTTAGACGTGTCTCCATACGTTCGGATGGCAAACCCTTGTTCATTATTTGTACTCCAAGCTTGAATGATCCCACCCTCTTTGATCGAGGACATGCATTTCACCCATAAACGTTCCCTGACCTCTGCAGATACTTTACCGAGGAAGACTCCGACCTTCGGTTCGATCATCCATCTGGACAACTCTCCACGAAGCGAACTGGGCGTCTTTTCAAGAATCATGATCAGCATTTCCCATCCTCTCGGACAGTTCCTCTTCATCCTCATGCCATAAAGGAGCGGGTCTTGCAGCATCATCGCTGAAATTGTCGTTTTCCTTAGACACAGTTACTTCCCCCATAAGTTCGTTGATGTCATCGACGATCCTTGCTAGGATGCGATGCTCCTTGAATGAATTTCGCAATTCCAATCGTATCCTCCTCTCAAGATCTTCGCTGCCTACGGCCGTTGCCATGAACGCAACAGGAATTGTCGTTTCCGTTTTATAGAGATCGGCGATATCATAGACGAACGAAAGTTGCTTGCCGTTGTGGATGAAACCTAACGCAGGGGAATACCCAGCAGATACGATGGCCGCATGGCATATCCCATATAGGCAGGAATTGGCCGACGATAGGGCCCTGTTTATTGGATCAGTGGACCCCCACGCCTCTCTTTTATAACTTCTTCCAGCCCAAACAACTCCGTATTTCTTGCTGGCTTGAGCATATGCGGTCCGCACTCGGACCCCTTCCATTCCCCGGAGCTCTTCGAGACTGCGATCTTCAATCCCTTCGAGTCCCGGAAATCTCATCGTGTACATCTTCCTGACGACATTCAGACGTTGCACTGGATCCGAGACCAAAGCGGCCTGTCTGATCAATTTATAGGATGAGCGGGTCTCGCCCATCCCCTGAGCATAGAACCTTACTCCCTCTTCCCCTGTCCATATCAAAAGACACCCGTTCTGCGCGATGGTTTTGGTCGCCTCATGTGAAATAGCCGCCCCCGGACCGAGCATGATGACGGCAAGGGAGGCACAAGGAATTTTCGTTACGCCTTCCTTATCATAACTGGCTATTGACTTTTCGTCCTGTTCGACCCTGCATCTCTCCAGGTATAGATAGCTAAGGCCATCGCGGAATTTTGGGAGCTCATGGAGATCTTGAGACATGCTTACCTTCCCCTACCTTATCGGGGCAATGGATAGGAGGCCGAATCCGAATCCCTTTCCGCTGCCTATGCCCGATTCGAGCGTCGACTTGAAATTCAATGGTTCCTCAATTCGGAGAATCCCGTCAAACAGCGCTGCACCGATTGTAGTTTTGGCCTTCCCCTCACCCGGTGACATCGGTTCTAACTTAGACCGGATGCTGGTCAATTGGATGACGGAAAATCCTCCAGTCGTCGCCTTTCGGTCTAGCCAGTACACTTGATCTTCATAGTCAAAAAGAAATATCCTTTTCATTTCCCTCTTGACTGTCGGATTCGCCCTGAGCCTGAACCTTAGGACCTGCCCAGCCACGACCTCCGGATCAAAAGATTTCTGCAAGGGCGGCGAGGACAGGTAGCCTCCGGCCAGAGGAAGGCTGCCCCATTTCGCCTCAACGGTGGATTGGACGATGATGATCGGCCTCTCCAGTTCACCCTCCAACCGGAACAATACCCTTCCAGGACCTCCAGCCTCGGCCGATGGAAACGCCCTCATGATCGTTCGGTGCAGTTCGTATGGATCCGCCAGGTCTCTCCTTACTGACCGGTTCATTGGATTCACCTCAAGCTTTGACAGATACATGATCCTCACCACCTTTCGTCAACTGGTCTGCCCTCAGCCAGATCGTCTTGACGTAACGTACTGAGTAACGTCTCGGTGAGAAGCTAAGCGGCACGTCCATACGCTCCTCGCCTTCCTCCCTTCCGCATTCCACTACCGCCCTGAACTTATCCATTTTGTCGCGATCCCACCATCGTCCCATCCATGGAACGGCAGACAATCTGGACTCCAGCCCGTCCGGCGAGACCGAACGGTCCAGGAGCAGTGGCGAGGAAGGAGGGAATGACTTACGACCCAGGAACGGGAGCCAATGTGGATTGTTCAGCCCGTCCAAGACCTGTGCGAGGAGGCTCTCTTCACCTTCAAGAAATACGACGAAACAACCGTCTGCCAGGTATTGCCTGTTGGAGACGACCATCCCGCCAGTGGCCCCACTTGCCCTGGATGTCTCCATCACTGTGTGGAAATCATTCTGAAGTTTGCCCTCTCGATCGACCCGGACGGCCATCCTTAGCCCCGCCAAATCCGCGACATTGTCCTTTCTTCCCCGGCCTAGGCAGGTGCATAGCAATCCTACTACACCGCTCTTTGAAGGGTCCTGTCCGCTGTCTCTCTCGGTGAAACGGCTGGTCGTTCCCCAGGCTTGCATGGGTCCTTCAAGCCTTATTGCCAAGGAGCTCATCCGTTCTCCTCCCTATGGACCCAAGCAAATCTGCCACAGATTCGAAACGTTTCGCGCCGATGCTCTCCAGATCCGCCATTTGTGCCGAGCCGATGACGGCATACCCGATCATATCTATCCCGGAACCTCCGTACATTTGGAACATATCCTTAGTGTATCGTCCCAGGCGCAAGGTCGATGTCTCCACCAGGCCATGCCCGGTCTCGGTGACCGGTGTCGCGAAGGCGTTTGCAAGGCTCCACGGTTGACCCTTGGCCCTCACGGCGACGAGCAGCAAGCTCGGAAGGTTGTGAGCCGCCATGGAGTTCTGCTTCCCTGATGGGATCGCCTCAATCGACCCATGCAGGAAGCCGTCCAACGTTCTCAATGTGAGAGCTCGGTCGCCTCCGAGGTTCTTCATAAGTTCGTTCACATCCAAGGCACTGTATCGGTAGAAGCATGCGCTGTCGAACTCCACAGTGCCCATCATACCCGCTCCGGTCTCGTCCTTGGGCTGTAGGTCATCCACCGCAGTAAAGAAGTCCATGTCCATGTTCACTCTATGGGTCGAGATGGCGTGGGCCACTTGGCAGGCCGCTTCCACATTGAAAGCGTGTTTGTCTGCCACCATTCGTCCGAAAAGCGCGATGTCAGGCGAAATGGTACCAGGTTTGAATTCCTTGACTATTGTTTTGCATATCTCCTCAAGGGGAGAACTCTCGGACGCTTTCTTTCCCTTTTTCTTTGGCTCCGCTCCAGTTTTGTTATCAGAAGTTGGTGTGTTCTTCCCGGTCAGTGAATCCCAATTCTTATCGAGTATCTGTTCGATTCGAATTATCTCGTCCTTTCCCAAGAAGAGCAGAACCTTGGTCCGTTCATCCTCGTCAATCGCCCCGACCAGGCTAGGGATGAAAGCTCTCAGGATCGGGTTGATATCGGATTCGCCTTTGCCACCAGCCTTGAGATGATCGGCGAGCTCCTGATATAGCATCCTGGTTCTTACGCCCACTTCCACCTTGATGGATTCCTTGAACGTATCGCTCATCCGTATGGACCTCTTCAGGCACTGGCTTGAGATCCTCGCTCTTCTCACTCCTCCGAAATCGCAGTCTTTAGGGCTGTTCGTGTCGTCCCGGTTCAGGCAGGACGGCGCGAAATTTTGGATCATGTGTAGCTCGACAATCATTTTTGCTCCTCCTCAGTTCCGTTTTTATTCTCTTTCTCTTCTTCCGCGAGATCATTTCTCCAAAATGATGTCGCCCATTTCCTCTGGACCGACCGGTTGCTCGATTCCCAGTACCTCAGGTCGGAAAATAGCTGGTTCCAGTCGATGGGGACTCCCTTCGACTTGCACAGGCTTACCGAATGTCTAAGATGATCGGGGAGGTCCTCGGCACGGGTCCGAAGAAGGGCGACGAATCTCTTCTCGATGCTCTCAGAATTGCTGAGCTGTCTCACCTTGAACAGGGCCTCTCCCATGTTCCCAACCCCACCGACGTCCGGATGGAGGGCGAAAAGAGGGGCAATGATGTAGCATATCTTTTCCTCCCAGGGCGAAGCGGATTCACCTATCCACGGGACAACATAAGGATACATCTCGGCCGCTGTACCGGGGGGCTTACCTAGCCCCCTGCGCAAGGACGCCAGAGCACCTCTGTCTCCAGCGTCCCTCAACTCTTCCAATCGCCTTACTAGTTCAATGGACGACGTGCTTGTTCCTCCCAATTTTATTCCCCTCCATACTTGTCGCTTATTTCCTTGATCCCGTACAAAAAACGACCCTGGGCCTTGACTATGGCTTTCAACCCTGCTGGGTTCTCCGGCAGTTCACCATAGAGTCGGTTGAACTGTTTCCTCGCTTCTTTAGCCACAACATCCTGGGCCCAGCCTTTGAGGGCCAGGACGCGCCCCTCGTCCGTATCAATGCCGATGGTCGGGGAGACCAGATCGAAGATGAACCTCCTGAATGCCCCTTCGAGCGTTGCCCAATACTGGCGCGGAATACTGGACGCCCTAACCCGTTCCGCCAATTCATCCCTCTCCGGTTTTCCATCTGTTGGGTCAATCCACCATCTGAACGCCTCTCTTACTGAAACGTTCAGGATGATTCCTCCCTTCTCAGCAATATCAAGCGCCTGCCCTAAGGCATCCACAATCAATTCATCCTGCAAATATCGGGCGGGAATGGGTAGCACCTCGTGTCTCCAGAGATCCACTTTGGCCGGCTTATTCGAAACTAATCCGAAGGCTTCGATACTGAAGACCCTGGAACTGTCGACGATAGAATCGTTTACAAAGCCGGAGACCCATTTCATTGCATACGGGGGCACCGTGTCTCCATTGCTGCGAGGCAACCGGAGCAGTACCAAACTATTCCTCCAGAATGCCCTATCTGGGTCGAAGGAAATTGGAACGAAACCCCGATCATTTACCTTCCTGAAAGCCTTGGACGGGTCTATTATCGCGGCGTTCTTGGGGAACATACGACCGACGCCAAGCTTTACTCGGGAGACGTACCGGTTGCCCATCACCTCTTCTGGAACTAGACGAATAGCCCTACTCTGCCAGGTCAGGTAATCCAGGTAGCCATGTGGTTCTCTCCTGACCTCCAGGACAGCCTCATCTGAGGCCTCCCAAGATGGCTTATCATCTGTGCAAGGAAGTGGGGCGTTCTTTCCGTCGTATCGGATCAGATTGAGAGTGAGCGTCTCGAATACGGAGGCCCCTTTCAGGAAGATGGCCGCACCACTTACCAAAGGCGCATGTTCGAAATTTGTGTCTGAGCCGCTTAGGCCACTAAGTGAATAGGCCTGCGCGGCAATGAGATAGCGTGCAGCCTCGGCCGCTGGGACTATTGGAGGAGAGTCGTCCCACCGATGATCGAACCATGCCGGGTTATTGCCCGATGACATCTCGTGGACGATCTTGGCGATCGTGACCGGCAATTTTCCGTCCACCTCTTTGGTCTGGTAAAAGGGTCTGGCCTCGTCAAAGATGTCAAACGAACCATGCCATTTATCGATATAGGCATCTAAGCATCGTATGTCCCATTGACCATCCGTCCATATCTTGCCCCAATCAGACTCTTCCACTGGACCAAGGTTGCGATGAAGGATGGCAAGGAGCAGCCTATGGATGGCGCACCGGACCAGGGGGGATTCGTCAATGATCTCTACTATATCAGATGCTCCAACCACCAATTGCCGTATGCTCAACTCATCCATCTTGCCATCTTTCATCAGGCATGGAATCCATCTCTCATCCAACAGATTGAACTTCATTCTGTCCTCTCCTCGTTCGCAAGTACGATTCCCAGCTCCTTGGAAAGCCTGATAGGATGGCCTTCGATCTCGGATCTGAACACATTCCCGCCTTCAGATAGGGGAAAAGCAACTATCCTATGACCTCTCAAAGGTGTTCGGTCAAGGGCGATCTCAAGGTCGCTCTTCGGCCGCTTTCGGAAACCGAAAACAATACTCGGCTTGTCGATTCGAACGGTGCGGTTGAGCAGATTCCTCTGCATTTCCTGCGAGCCCAACTCCTTTTGTGTGATCGGCACGGTTCCCAGCTCATCGAGGTACGTTTGTGATCCTATTGCATACAGGCAGACCAGACTTACCCCAGGACGTATCAGCCTGGTCCTCGCCTGCAGAGACACATGCATTTCATCATCCTCTTCTTCCAAGTAACGAGGGATGTCTCTCCAGACCTTTCCCTCGCGAGGCGAAGGTATGACCGCTGAGCGGGCCATATATTCTTCGGAACTGAGCGCAGTTTCACGTTCTCTGTTCAACTCTTCCAACCTCTCCACCCAAGGCAGAGGTGAGCCGTTGGGCAGGGTAGGTGGATAGACCGCCTCGACAAGTTCTTCAATATCCGTGGGGGTGGTTATCTTGTCCCTCCCCAGAAGATGGGCATAGGTTGACAGGAGCGTCGATTCCCAGTAAACGAATGAAGAATCTCCAAACGTAGGATTGCCCTCCTTCAGCTGGGGTTCGACGATGTATAACCTAGGACAGGTTAACAAAAGAGGCCTACGATGACCTGGATGCCTGTGAAGTCTCCCAATTCTCTGCAGAAGGAGGTCCACAGGTGCGATGTCCGAGACTATTAGGTCGAAATCGAGGTCAAGGCTTTGTTCAATGACCTGTGTGGCAATAAGCAGGTGTTTTTTCGATGGGTCCCTTTCCTTTTTTCCAAACGAGGATATGCATGTGTTCTCTTTTGCAAGTCGATCCTCCAATGGAAAGCGGGCATGGAACAGGTCCACTTCTATCCCAGCTTTACGAAGCGGGCCTTCGATCGCTTGATACATGTCTTGTGCCCTGGAAATGGTACTGCAGATTAGTGCCGCATGCCCTCCATCCCTTAGTAGGTCCGTAAAGAGGGCGGTTAAGGCATCGTGGTTGTCCTCGATCCAATCAAGGAGAACTTCCACCTTTCTGCCTGTTGATTCAATGGTCTGTGACCCTACTCCACTCTTCGAGGCCCACGAGATTCTAGGATAGGCACCGACCGAGGGCAACGGCTCTCCACCTGAATAGGCATAAATTAGCTCGGCGCTTCTCTTTCTTGGAAGTGTAGCTGACAGCACGACGACTGAACACCCCAATGCAGATAACCATGACAATAGTATTTCTAAGAGCGTGGAGGTGTAAAGGTCATACGCATGGACCTCGTCGACCACCACGGTTTTCCCAGCGAGACCGAACAAACGAACGAAGAAGTGCTTTGAGGGAAGGACAGCCATCAGAGCCTGATCCACGGTGCCTACACCATAGGACGATAGTATGGCCCTTTTCTTTTGAGAAGAAAACCATTGTACCGCAACCACGGTTTGTGAATCATCGGAAACGCTATTCTGTGTTCTTAACTGGGCATACTCGGGAGATAGGGCGGCGTACCCGTGGAGGAGATGCAGGTTGACATAACCATCGAACGAAGCATGTTCAAGGTACAATCTGATCCGATGGAACATCTGATTAGCTGTTGCTTGGGTAGGCAGAGCGACGTAGGCGCCCCGATTATCGAGGGTTCGCCTCCAATAGTTCTCCAGGAACATGGCCGCTTCTGTCTTACCTTGACCCATTGGCCCCTCGATCAACACCAGAGAGGGGCCTTCTAACTTGGTCACCATGTTCACTGTACTGCTTTGCAGTGGAAATAAATCCTGGAAACCAAAAACCTCACCGAAGGTCTCTGGTTGGCCGGTCTGGTCACCGATACCCCACATAAGCTTCCGGACGGCGCCCTCAGCTTTGCTAGAGGTCGCGCACTAATATTCTCTAAATGAAGAGGCCACACGTTCATATGGGAAATTCTCGATGTCGGAACCTATCCAATCAGAAACTGAGATTAGACCTGCTATAAACACAAAAAACGAATTTGCATTGTTGACAGATAGTCTGGGCCAGATGGATATATCTAATCCAATAGTCTCAATTACACATTTTATCATCTCCTTTCTGAGCGCAGCCCACTCTACCCCACCTAGGACTGATGGACTTACGCTCATGACATCAATTGATGAAGGAATTGTACCATGATGAGACCCGGCGGCAAAAGAGATCAATTGAAGAAATCCAGGGTCGACCTTGCCTTCATTGAGAACCGTCTTTAGCTCATTGAGCATTATTTTGGATGTAACTGTCCCATGTGGGACCTTTTCATGCCCAAGAGACAGCTGACTGAAATGAATACCCTGTTTTGCTATTGAAATCTTCAGATCGGGCACCATTGCCTGGAATTGAGGATGCGCTTTTCCAATGTCATGGCATGCAGCGATGAAAGTTATCCATTTCTCACAGTCCAAAATGGATATTGACATCGATTCTGCTAGCCACTTCTTCGTCCTGTTACTGAGCACAGTACGGAACAACTCTTGCGCTACAGAACCGACATCAAGCATGTGATAGGTCAACGGATGGTAACTGGTCGGAGGTCCAACCGTAGCCTTGGCCCAAAGAGCCAACTGCCTTTGATCACTTATCCCCACTGGATTGACATCCTCACGTGAGGGTATAAAACCTTTCTAAGACCAATCAATAGGGCTTCGGGTTCTATTCATATCTGAGCTATTCATATCTATGCATATAATTATAACCGTTTAAGATGTCTATGGAATCGCTTTATTACAACGTTACCGCCTTGGGGCTCGTCAGCATCATAAGAAGTCCTGCGACCTGTTCATAGACCTTACCCATTAGCGCATATCCAGTCGCCGAGGCCGTCGCATCTGTTTAAATCGGAGAAAAAGATACCTAAGCATGCCCACGGTCCTAACCATCGCAGGTACTGATTCCATCGGAGGTGCTGGCGTTGCCGCCGACCTTAAGGCGTTCGCTTCGATGGACCTGCATGGATGTTGTGTCATAACCGCGGTCACCTCTCAGAACACCCAAGGCGTTTCTAATATCTTGCCCGTTCCGGTAAAGGATGTGGCATCCCAGCTCAATGCCGTCTTTGACGATTTGAAGATAGATGCGGTCAAGACCGGAATGATCTATTCCTCAGAGATTGCGGAGGTCGTGAGACGGAAACTTCGCAAGGAAGGCGTTCCCCTGGTTGTTGATCCGGTCCTTTGCGCCGGTGTTGGATCCCCGCTCTTCCGGGAAGACCTGAAGGGGGCCTTGCTCGGGAAGCTGTTCCCGCTAGCCACGCTGGTGACCCCAAACCGTCCTGAGGCTGAAGAACTCACATCGAGCAAAATAACCGAACAGTCAGGGGCAGAAGACGCCTGTCGGACGATCATCTCCTGCGGTGCAAGCTCCGTCCTCCTGAAGGGAGGTCATTTCGAAGGTCCCATGGCATCCGACCTTCTGCTCCACGAAGACCAGTTCACGGAGTTCACGTCCCCCCGGCTCCCGATCAAGGTGCATGGGTCTGGGTGCACGCTCTCATCATATATTGCCGGACATCTCGCAATGGGGTGCGATGTCAGAAGAGCGGTTGCAGGTTCGAAAAGACGCGTTCAGGATGCCATAGCCATGTCATCCAGCCTCGGCAAGGGAATGGCCATCATCAATCCTATGGCGACAAAGCAGAAGGAGGCGATGCGCTATCCTCGGATGGAAACGTTGCGCAATGCGATGATGCGTCTTGAGCAACACCTGCCGCCTTCATTCATCCCGGAGAACGGGATCGATTTCGTATACTCACTTCCAAACCCGCAGGATTTCCATGAGATATGCGGTTTTGAAGGACGCGAACAGTGCAGTAATGTCGTCTTCGGATCGAGCGGATGGATATCACGCATGATCATGTCTGTCAATATCGAACACCCGGAATTGCTTTCCGGGATAGAGATCCGGCATTCGAAGTGGAACGAACAATTCCTCCTCGACCGGAGGATCGTAAAAACGATCGCATGTTTCGAGGACTCAGGGGACGTTCTGCTGACAGTTATGGAGGGAACGGAGCACCCATCCAAACAATTAGGTTTATCATCGGGTTCATTATTTAAGTCGGATGGAATGGGAAGAGAGCCGAGGATCGGCTTGTTGGGCAAGGACCCCGACGAGATAATCAAAATGATCGGCCCTTGCTTGGATGGGTGAAGAGATGAGAATCGCCATGTTCACGGACAGTTACCTCCCCTCACGGGACGGAGTGGTAACTTCAATATTGCTGTCCAGGAAGAGCCTGGAGGCCCTTGGACACGAGGTTATCATCTTCGCCCCGGAACCGAAGGACCCGAAACAGAGGGAGGATGGGGTCTACTATTTCCGATCCAAGAGCTTCAACTCCTACCAAGGGTACTCCATACCCATGTTCCCCACCGAAAAGTGCCATATATTGAAGAAGCTGGATGTGGACGTTATCCATGCACAAGGCCTGCTTTTCATGGGCCTCCGAAGCATGCTCGCTGGAAGGACATTGAAACTGCCAGTGGTCGTTTCGTTCCACACCATGATAACTGATGCTGCCAAGTTCTACAACTTTACTCCGCTGCCAGATTGGGTCGTTACCCGGCTCATGTGGACCTATTTGAAAAGCCTGCTGAAGAGGGCCGACTCGGTGATCGTTCCAACAAAGGCCATAAGGATCGAGCTCGAGGAATCGGTCAGGCATATGAGGCATATCGAGGTCATCCCGACCGGAGTGGACACTGAAATGTTCAATCCCCGGAACGACGGTTCCGTCATGCGGGAAAAGTATGGACTGGATGGAGGCAAGGTCATTCTGACCGTGGGGAGGATCGCCTGGGAAAAGAACCTAGACCTGATCCTAGAGGGATTCAAGATCCTCCACGACCAAGACCCAGATACCAAATTGATCGTGGCCGGCGAGGGGCCGGCGAAGGGCCATGCCAAGCAAAAGGCGATCGACCTGGGGATCCAGAACAGCACCTTCTTTCCCGGATTCGTTCCGGACCAAGACCTTCCGGGATTGTATGCGGCCTGTGATGCCTTCACCATCGCATCGAAGTTCGAGACCCAGGGACTGGTCGTCCTGGAGGCCATGGCCACTGGAAAACCATGTAGCGGGATCAACTATCGGGCGATAGCGGAGATCATCAAGAACAACGTGAATGGCTTCACCTTCTCAGAGAGCCCGGAAAGCTGGGCGATCGCCACCCAAATGGCGCTGCGATCGAATAGTAGTGTATCGGCGCAGGCGAGGGCGCGGGCCGAAGAGTACTCCTTGATGGAGAGCGCAAAGAAGATGGTCGACCTTTACGAGTATGCCATCGAAGCCAAGAAGAAGAGACTGGCCAAATAGATCATAGCAGATGCTTGTAGGACCGGTCCCATTCCTTGGTGATGACATCCCAATCAAAACGTTCTACGGCCCGCTCCCTTGAAGCCCTCCCCATCAGCATGCGCTTGGTAGGGTCCGCAAGCAGCCCGGAGATGCTCCGGACCAATGCCTTTGTGTCTCTGGACGGGACTGTCTCGCCGCACTCCTTGGAGACTATCTCCTGGTTCCCGCCGACGGACGTGGCCACGATCGGTTTTCCGCTGGAAAGGGCTTCGTAAAGGACGACCGCGCTGGGTTCGTACAGGGAAGGCAATACGAAGAGGTCGGCCATGCTGTAATAAAGAGGCAATTTCGGCTCTGGGATGCCGGTAACGAACCTGACCGAGCCCTGCACGCCCCGCTCGGACGCCTGTAGGATCAGTTCTTCCTTCAGTGGGCCCTTCCCGATGATCACCAGCTCTGCGTCCTTGATCTCCTTCCGGACGATGGCGAAGGCGTCGATCAGGTACTTGAAGCCCTTTTGCTCGATCAGCCTGCCATTCGACAGGATGACCGATCCTTCACCCAGGCCAAGCTCCTCCTTTAGGCCCGAATGATCAAGACCGGGCTTGAACTTCGATGTGTCAACACCATTGTAGACCACAGAGCATCGGTCGCGTATCGGCTCCGGAATGGTGTCCATCATCGTTGCATTGCTGACACAATTTATCCGATCGCAGATGGAGAAGATACGGTTCCCCATTGTGTCATCGTACATTCCTCCCCAGAAATCCACGCTTTCCGAGATCCCTCGAGGCCTGGCATTGTGGATGGTCACCATGAGCTTCTTTCCGATCCCGTGCTTCACTTTATGATATGTTAAGGGAGAATACCAGAACCGGTTGTGCACATGGAAGATATCGTTATTCCCGCACTCCCTCGCAAGGTCCCGGTTGATGGATGGCGCCAGAGTGAATGGGGGAGGCAGAAAGAAGGGCATCCTATCAAAGAAGATTGAGGGCGAGCGGATGACATTTATCCCTCTGATCTCCTCCCGCTGAATCCCATTGGCCTGGGGGATCATGGAGGTAAGAACATCCACCTGATAGCCGTGGTCCTTGACCAGACGGCTCCCCACCTCTAGGACGACCTTCTCGGTCCCCCCATAATACGGGAAGAACAAAGGATCCAACATACAGACTCTGAGACCGCTCACGGCATCCAGTTTGATATTGTATGACGGTATAAAAACATTGATTTAGAGTTCAAACCACATGGGAAAGCAAGGCGTGTCCCACCATCCGTTCTCACGCGGCCTTAATGGTCCACGTCAAAGTAAGGACTGGCTTTGTTCTCGACCAAGCGAAAGCCATATTAACGAATATTTGTTAAACGTCCTTGAAATGTTCGATATTGGCCTCGTTGGTCTTAGTGATCGCGATAGGCCTGACCATTTTGATGTCGATGCACAAGGAATGAGTGATGCCGAATGAAGGTGGTCGAAGTAAACGCGTTCCATTATCCATACATGGGTGGAATCGAACATCGCATACACCACCAGTCCCAAAGGTTGGGGAAGAAGCACAAGGTGACCGTCCTCACCTCCCGACTGCCGGACACGCCTGAAAGGGAAAGGATGGACAATTATGATGTGGTGCGGCTCGACTCGCGCTTTGTGAACTTCTACAATCCCCCCCATGTCATCACTCCAGGCATCCTCGAAGCGATCGAGGAACTGGACCCGGACATCGTTGATTTTCACTATAGATGGTCGGGAACCTACAACAAGGCAGCACGTTCCTATAGGGGAGCAAAGACGTTCACGTTCCACAACACATTCGGGGAGGGCGTTGGACTGCTGAGGCCGTTCTCACTCCTCAATGACGCCCTTTGGAAGCCTCATCTCCTGAAATTCGAGAAAATCATCTGCGTCAGTGAGTTCGTCCGGAAAGACCTTATCTCCAGAGGCTTCGGTCCCGATCAGCTGGAGGTCGTTTCCAGCTGCATTGAGATGCCTCTCCCGCGAGAGCAGAGGGAAGAGGATTACATCCTGTTCGTGGGAAGATTGGTCGCGACCAAGGGCATTCCTTACATCTTGCATGCGATGAGAGAGGTCGATACCCGCCTGGTGATATGCGGAGACGGCCCATCCCGGCATAGCCTTGAAAGGATGGCGGCCAAACTCGGGGTGGAAAAAAAGGTAAGATTCGAAGGAAGGGTCTCAGAGGAAAGAAAGGCCGACCTGTTCGCCGGATGCAAGATGCTGGTCATGCCCTCGCTCTTCGAATCCCTGGGTCTGGCCGCGGCAGAGGCGATGTCGTACGGGAAGCCCGTGATAGCTTCGACATCGGGCGGACTGCCGGAAGTGGTGGGGAAGGGAGGCCTGGTGGTTCCGCCCCGTGACTCAAAAAAGCTGGCTGAGGCAATTAGGAGCCTGCTTGAAGATGAAGAACTTAGACATTCCCTTGGGGCGAAGGCGAAGGAGATAGCCGCGCAATACTCATGGGACCTGGAAGTGGAACGGATAGAGAGCATCTATTCAAGTCTAGTGTCAGGATCAAAATAAAAGGAAAATTGTTTGGAAAAGAGATCCACCCGGTCACGCGATGGAGACCAGGGTGATCGTGAAGCTCAACGTCTTTCCGATCAGCTCGGTGTTGGCATTCCGCTGTGCCGTCCCTGAGGCTACGTTCACATTGTCCAGGATGAACAAGGTACCTCTAGAGTCTACGCCACGGACCATTCCCGAGTCACTGTCCTTTATGTCGTGGACAAGGACGATCTGCCCTTCCGCTGAGATGGAGGTATCCACGGTCGTGACGGTGATGTTCCATCCGGAGGCGCTTTGGGTCGAGTTGCTGAAGATGAGATAGCTCTGTCCCTGTACCGGGGAGTTCTGTACCCTGACAATGTCTGCGTCCGAGTTGGCAAGCAGCACATTGACCGGCCACTTGTAGACCGGGTCGGTGACCGTCATCCCAGCCACGGCCGTTACGGAATATTTGGTTATGAACTGGGAGAACGACATGTTCTCATAGACGTTCTTGGTCTCGGTGAGATTGAAGTTTGTGACCTTGCTCAGGACCAGGTTTCCATATGCCTCCGAAGGGGGAATGGTGACCGTCTTGGTCTCGCCAACCTTCATTCCGATCACCGCATTGTTGAAACCGGCGATGAGGGAGCCCGATCCCACGGTGAACGGCAGCGGGATATAGGACGAGTTGGACCTAAGCGCAAAGGACAATGACTTGGGAACAGACGCATCGTTCGCCACGCTCTGTAGCGAGGTATCGAAGACTCTTCCATCCGCAAGCTTGCCAGTGTAATCGACCTTGACCGTGTCCCCGGTGGCGACGGTGCGGTTCTTTTTGTTCGTATCTTCCTGGTTTCCCTGGTAAAGTACTATGACGAGCGTGCTTGCACTCAGCATGACTAGGACGATGATTATGATCAGCGCCGTCTTTGCCAGACCGCTCGTGTCATTCTTCAACTTCTTCGGGAACATAGTGATTACAGGGCACGCAATCGATTCTCTGCACTTAAACCTTGTCGTTATAGCTGGCTATGGCCTTGAGGCTCCTCCGGCAACCCACAATTTTCCAAGGGCTCACGCTCATGGAGAAACCATAGTGCCCTAATCTGACTTGATCCTCCCATCGAAGATGAATGTGGATTCCCGCTTGAGGCACGAAAAAAGCTATGGCCAGTCCCTAGGAATATTCAAGGAGGACATACCTTCCGGACATTCTTTTTATATCACACTGGCGTTTATTGGCACAGTCAAGAATGGCGATAAGATGAAGACCCTTTACATTCACGCCGATTATATGGAGTACGAATCCAAGAAACCTACTCCAGTGGCAGAGAAGGACATTCCCGAGGACATGCACAAGGGCCGTGCCGAAGAAGTGCTCGTCGCATTCACCACCGTGGAGAAGCAGGACCAGGACAATGTCGAGGAAGTAGCCGAGCTGGCGGTCAAGAACCTGCTCGACGTCTTTGCCAAGGTCAAGGCGGAAAGGGTCATGCTTTACCCGTATGCACATCTCTCCTCGGAGCTTTCCGACCCTGAGACGGCCAAGAAGACGCTGAGGACCATGGAGTCACTGCTAAAGGACAAGGGAGTGGAGGTGTCCCGGGCGCCGTTCGGTTGGTATAAGGCGTTCAAGATCAGCTGCAAAGGTCACCCGCTTTCCGAGCTGTCGCGAGAGATCAGGGTGGCGCCGAAGAAGTCTGCGCCGACGGAACAGATCGACAATATCGCGCTGCTGAAGCAGATATCCAAGGCCAAGCTCAGCAAGGAGAACCTCAAGGACAATGACCACCGGATACTGGGTCAGAAACTGGACCTGTTCAGCTTCTATGACGTGGCCCCGGGGATGGTGTTCTGGCATGCCAAGGGGTTGACCATCAGGAACGCCCTGATCGATTTCTGGCGGGACGAGCATCGCAAGGCCGGCTACCAGGAGATCAAGACCCCTCAGATCATGAGCGATATTCTGTGGAAGGTGTCCGGTCACTGGGAGCACTATAAGGACAATATCTTCCTCACCAGTTACGACGAGCGACAGTTCTGCGCCAAACCGATGAACTGTCCCGGAGGGATCCTGGTCTTCAACAGCAAGGAAAGGAGCTACCGGGAACTGCCGCTGCGGATGTCGGAGCTCGGAGAGGTCCACCGGGTGGAGCTGTCGGGAGTCCTGTCCGGGCTGTTCCGGGTCATCCAGTTCACCCAGGATGATGCCCATATCTACTGCATGGAGGAACAGCTGGAGAGCGAGATCAACAGCATCATCAACCTCATCGACAAGTTCTACAAGCTATTCGGTTTCGAATATCGGATGGAGCTGTCGACGAAACCGGATAACTCCATGGGAGACCCACTTCTGTGGGAGAAGGCAGAGAGCACCCTGAAGAGAGTGCTTGACGGCAGGAACGTCAAGTATGAGATAAATGCCGGGGATGGGGCATTCTATGGGCCGAAGATCGATTTCAAGATACGGGACTCTCTGAACCGGGAATGGCAGACGGCGACCATACAGCTGGATTTCCAGATGCCGGAAAGATTCCAGATCAAATACGCCGGTGATGATGGGAAGATGCATCAGCCGATCATGCTGCACCGGACCGTCTACGGTTCGTTGGAACGCTTCATCGGCATCCTGCTGGAACACATGAATGGCAACCTGCCAGTGTGGCTTGCGCCGGTCCAGGTCCGGGTCATATCGTTCCGGGAAAACAATAACAAGTCCACCGAGGCGGTCCATCAGAGGCTCTTCGACCTGGGATTCCGCGTCGAAATGGACCTCAGCCCCGGGACGGTCGAGGGTAAGATCAGGGACGCAGAGATGCAGAAGATACCTTACATCATCGTGATGGGCGACAAAGAAGAACAATCCAACACCCTGGCGATAAGGCGGCATGGAGCCAAAGGAGCGAAGTTCGGGGTCAAGCTCGAGGATTTCGAGACCCAGCTGAAGGAAGAGTGCAGCCTGAAACGACTTTCCTGATCATCTCATGCAGCCGAGAACGGCCACATCAACCATGTAATGAGACGTGTTCGGAGGCTATATTCGATTCCGGGCGATGTCCGGAGAGGCCAGGCTAAGAAGCCTTTGAGCGTTGGAGAAAATAAGAAATCAGACCTTTTTCATGGGACTGATATAAGAATGAAAGTAGGAATGGGATCAATTCCTGTTCCCATCACCTTTGCCGGCCTTATGTTCATCAGCCTACCGTAGGGTGACCAATGGTGTGGCGTAGTAGGACGGAGTAATGAAACTGACCGATGTCGACGACCCGTATGAAGGGACTATTTTGACCGTCGCTGCGGTGGTGTAGCCCAGGTTCAGTCCGGTTATTGTGACAGTAACCAGGTCCCCCTGCGAAACGACACGGTTATCGTCGGTCCATGTCGCGGCCGAACCGGTCGTGTTCGCCCCGTAGGTCGAATTGACGGCTGCACCGCTGGCCGTGGCAGACCCCGCTGCAAAGTTCAGCCTGGCATTTGTGTTGCCACTGACGACTTGGATAGAGACCGGGTCCATATTGATATTAGGGCTTCCAGCTTGGAGCCTCATCTGGATGATGAGATCGGTGATCTGGCTATATCCAGCGTTGACCTTGCCGGTGACATCCTGGACGACGAATCCGGAGGCGACGTTGTTGATGGCCTGATTTCCGGTGTTCTGGGCCTGCTCCCTTACCTTATTGGCCGTACCGATCAGCACGGAGGCGGCCA
This sequence comes from Methanomassiliicoccales archaeon, assembly GCA_036504055.1. Lineage (NCBI taxonomy): Archaea > Methanobacteriati > Thermoplasmatota > Thermoplasmata > Methanomassiliicoccales > Methanomassiliicoccales archaeon. The sequence goes on from DASXVU010000031.1 coordinate 52,827, forward strand.
TCGCCGCGATCAGGATCATGGCGATGAAAATTATCATTGTTCCAACCCCCATTTCACCGCGCCTATTCTTTTTCAACCAGATCTTTTTCATATTCTCACCGATCTTTCGATGACCACTAGTGGCACTGCGGCTCGCTAGAATATTGTCTTCCCATAAGTTACCGGAAAGCTGTCTATATGAACCTGGTAGTGCAGAATGTCATTATCGATACTGAGAATTGGACCGGAATCGGAACGTCTGGCTATATGAAGTGTGTTTCGAATCATATCATTATCCAAAGTGGCGGTTGAATTCTGTGGTCCGAGCAAAATGGAAATGCGGATCCTTGATGGCGCCCATTTCCTAGCTCCATCATCCGAGGTTTTTATCGAAGGCATATGGAACTTCATTCAGGAAGGACACCTCGTTAACCGATTGAACAGAAGCTTAACCGAGAATTCTGAACGCGGTCCGAGTGCCGCTCGGTTGCCGGAAAAGAAGAAAATAACGAAAGGAAGGGGTTTCGGGAGACCGAGGACGCTCTCAGTCTCGGCCGATGGCCGCGACCACTGCATCGCCCATCTCGCTGGTCGTCGCCTTTCCGCCGAGGTCCTGGGTGTATACACCCTGGTCCAGGGCGGCCCTGACGGCCTTGAAGATGACATCCCCCAGGTCCCGACGGCCCAGGTTGTCCAGCATCAGTTTTGCTGCCAGAATGGTGGCGATCGGGTTGATCCGGTTCATGCCCTTGTACTTCGGGGCGCTGCCATGGACCGGCTCGAACATGGAGATGCCCTTGGGGTTAACGTTCCCGCCAGGTGCCAGGCCCAGTCCTCCAGTGACCTCCGCGAGCAGGTCTGTGACGATGTCACCGAACATGTTCGGTGCCGCGATCACCCTGAACTTGTCAGGGTTCTTCACGAGCGCCATCGTCATCGCATCGACGTACATGTAGCTCAGCTCCACGTTCGCCTGCTTGCACTTCTCTGTCCAGACGTCCCTCCACAGGCCGTAGATGTTGCTGCAGACGTTCGCCTTGTCGATGACGGTGATCTTCTTTTCGCCGATCATCTTGCAGTAGGTCAGGTTGAAGTCGGCGAACCTCTCGATGTTCTTGCGGGACATCATTCCGATCTCGAACGCGAACTCGTCCTTGGCGTCGGCGTCGGCCTGGAGCTGGACCCTCATGTCGTACAGGTTCCTCTTGATCTGCATGTTCAGCTTGCCGTGGCCTTCCTGGACCCTTCCGCCGATGCCGACGTAGTAGTCCTCGGTGTTCTCACGGAACACATCGATGTTGAAATCCATGTCCCTCTTCAGGCGGCCGAATGGCTTCCATAGCGGGGCTGGACGGTGATTGATGAACTGGTCGAACTGGAATCGGAGCGCCAGCAGTATGCCCTTCTCCAGGACGCCCGGTTTGACCCGGTCGTCCCCGACCGCTCCAAGGTAGATGGTGTCGAACTTCTTCAGCTGCTCCACGTCCTCGGCGGTCAGCAGCTTGCCGGTGCGCAGATACCTCTCGGAATTGATGTCCATCTCTTGGAAGTCGAACTGCACCGAGTAGTTCTCGGACAGTTTCCGCAGCACCTTCATTCCCTCGCTCACTACCTCTGGTCCGATGCCGTCTCCTGGCAGGACAGCTACTTTGAACATCTCTTTTCCTCCTTTATCTTGGCCATCAGGCCGCCTTTCTCGATCAGGTCCTGCACGAACGGCGGGAACGGATCGAACTTCCACTCCTTCTTCTGGGTCTCGTTCTTGATCATCCCGATCTCGAAATCGACGGAAAGGACATCCCCTTCCACTGCCTCGATCTTGCATTGCACCGGCAGCAGACCCACATTGATCGAGTTCCGGTAGAATATCCTGGCATAGCTCTCTGCCACGACACAGGATACTCCCATCTGGAGCAGCGCCCGTGGGGCATGCTCTCGGCTCGAGCCGCTTCCGAAGTTGCGCCCGGCCACGATGACATCGCCCTTCTTCACCTTCGCCGCCATGCCCGGCCTTACCTTCTCGAAGGCGAACGTGCCCAGCTTATCGTTGTTGTCGCTGGTCAAGCGTTCCGCCGGGATTATCTGGTCGGTGTCGACGTGATCCCCGAACAGCCAGACCTTGCCCTTGATTTTCTGCATATCGATCACTCATCCTTGACATCTGAAGGCAGGGATATCTTGCCGGTCAGCGCGCTGGCGGCCACTACTGCCGGCCCAGCCAGGTAGACCTCGGACTCCTTGTGGCCCATACGGCCGATGAAGTTACGGTTGGTGGTGCTGACGCATTTCTCGCCTTTTGCGAGCACGCCCATGTGCCCTCCCAGGCAGGCGGCGCAGGTCGGGCCGGAGACGAAGGCGCCGGCGTCCACGAACACTTTTAGCAATCCCTCTTCCATCGCCTGCTTGAAAACCTTGACACTTGCTGGAACGACTATCATGCGGACACCGTCCTTGACCTTCTTCCCCCGCATGATCTCGGCGGCTATCCTCAGGTCCTCGATCCGGCCGTTGGTGCACGAGCCGAGGAACGCCTGGTCGATCTCCACGTCCACATCCTTCACCTTCCTTCCGTTGGAAGGCAGGTGGGGCAATGCGACCATCGGTTCCAGCTCGGATAGGTCATACTCCAGCGTCTGCGAGTATCTTGCCCCGTCATCGGCGTAGACCGCCTTGAAGCCTTCCCGTCTGGAGGCTTTCATGAAGGCTATGGTGGCGGCGTCGGTCGGGAATATTCCCGCCTTCCCGCCAGCCTCGATGGCCATATTACATATCGTCATCCGGTCCGCGACACTGACCGCGGATATCCCGGAGCCTCCGAACTCCAGGGTTTTGTATGTGGCACCGTCCACGCCGATGTCGGATATGATCTTGAGGATCAGGTCCTTCCCCCCGACATACTGGTTGAACCGGCCCTTGAGCAGTATATGCACCGATTCCGGCACCCTGAACCAGAGCCGGCCAGTGGCGAACACCGCGGCTGCCTCGCTCGACCCAACGCCGGTGGAGAATGCGTTCAGAGCACCGTAGGTGCAGGTGTGTGAGTCGGCACCGACGATCAGGCGACCGGGCGCGGCGAACCCTTCGTCCACCATGACCTGATGGCAGACTCCGCCCCTTCCCACCTCATAGTAGTTCTCTATCCTCCATTTCTTGGCGAACTGGCGCATCTCCTTTGCCTGTTGTGCGGAGGCTATGTCCTTGTTCGGGACGAAGTGGTCCGGGATCAGCACTATCCTTTCCCTCATGGGCTCACAACCCAGCGCCTCGAACTCCTGGAATGCCAGCGGTCCGGTGACGTCGTTCACCATGACATAGTCCACCTCCGCCTCCACTATATCGCCCGCATGGGCGTCAGTGCCGGACTTCAAGGACATTATCTTCTCTGAAATGGTCTTCGGATCATTGTTGCTCATCTTGTTTCCTCCATCATGCGCCCTTGCGGGCATATAGCCGGTCGATGGCCTCCATGGTCGCTTCGACCGATGTAAGTACGATGTCGGTGCCGATGCTCTTGCCTATGGACATGACGCTGCCCTCCCCGTTCATCCTCAGTTTCACCATGACCTCGCACAGCGAATCGCTCCCGCCGGTGATGGCACTGAGACGGTATTCCACCAGGGTCAGTTTGTCGCTGACCGCGCTCTTGATCGCGTTCAGGGCGGCATCCACCGGTCCTATGCCGATGTTGGAGCTCCTGCGCACGTCCCCATCGATATCGATCACCACCGTCGATGTGGGGGTGATGTTCATCCCGGTAAGCACGGTGAACTCTTTGAGCTTTATCTTATGCTCTTCCCTTGCCGTCTGTCCGACGATGTGCGATGCCAGCGCCACCAGTTCCGCGTCGTCCACTTCCTTTCCGCTCTCGGCCAGCTTCTTGACCTTCTCGACGACCTCGGCCACCTTTTCATCGGAGATGTCGATGCCGTATTCCTTAAGCTTCTGGGTGATCGAGTGCGCCCCGCTGTGCTTCCCCAGCACGATGGTGCGCTGCATGCCGACCAGCTCCGGTCGGAAGGCCTCGTAGGTCGACGGGTCCTTGAGGACGCCATGAACGTGGATCCCGGACTCGTGGGCGAAGGCATGGCTCCCCACGATGGGCTTGTTGTCCGGGACCGGGATGCCAGTGATCCGGGAGACCAGCTTGGAGGTGTAACCGATGCGCTTGGTGTCGATGTTCGTCGGGAGGTTATAGAAGGCCATCAGCCCGAGGACGACCTCTTCCAGTGCCGCGTTCCCAGCCCTTTCGCCCAGACCGTTGATGCAGACATGCACCTGGCTGGCCCCCTGCCGCACCGCTGCCAGTGAGTTCGCCACGGCCAGACCGAAATCGTCGTGGCAATGGATCGCCAGAGGCACCTTGGTGAATTTCATGACCTCTCCCACCAGATACTCCATCGCCGACGGCGACATGGTTCCAACGGTGTCCGGCAGATTGATCTTGTCCACCCCGGCATTCTGTACCGCGGTATGCATCTGCCTAAGGAAATCCAGGTCCGTCCTGGTCCCGTCCTCGCACGACATCTCGACCGTGAGACCGTGGGACTTGGCGTACTCAACCGTCTCCACTGCCTTGTCCAGCACCTGCTCTCTCGTCATCTTGAGCTTGTGCTTCAGGTGGATGTCGGATGTGGCGATGAACGTGTGCACGTAATCGAGCCCGCAGTCCAGCACCGCATCGATGTCTGCCTTGGTCGATCTGGCCAGTCCGCACACCCGGGCGTTGAGCTTGAGGCCGGCGATCTTTCTGATAGCCTCCCTCTCCCCGGCCGAGGTTATCGGGAATCCAGCCTCTATGACATCAACCCCGAGATCGCTGAGCGCCGATGCGATCTTCACCTTGTCGTCGATCGAGAAAGCGATGCCCGGCGTCTGCTCTCCGTCCCGGAGGGTGGTGTCAAAGATCAGGACCTTCTTCGGCAACGAACTGGACAGGGCATATTTGTTGAATTGGCTGGTATAGATGCTCTTCCTGTAATCCTCGATTTTTTCCGAGTCCTGACTATCGTTCGTTCGAAGGTCGTCCATTATAACCACCTCTGAAGGATCGGGTCGCAGCAATGGGTCGCACTAGAGACGCAAAAGACAGTAGATACTGTAGTGGATAGCGCTCATTGCCGTTCCTTACCTTACGGGTTACTCAGTAACTTTAGTATTATATATAATTCTTGTCAGACAAAGACCACACTTGCTTCGTGAGCTTCGACATGGGCTTTTCTGAAGGACCGCTTGCCAGGGTCAGACGCCCCTTTTGTCGCCCCATATCAGCTTGTGCAGCTGCGGGAGAACCCTTACGTTCAGCTTCTTCTTGAGCACGAAATCGGCCACCGGTTCCAATGCCAATCCGCCCACTGGCGTGAATATGACGGTGCACTCGACCTTGTTCTCCTTCAGCATCTTGACGGCGTACATCATATCCTCCCGGTCCGCCACGATGAACTTCAACTGGTCGATGGGAGAAAGGAGCTCCAGATTGGAGAGGTCCATCTGTTCGGCCATGCCCGACGAGGGGCACTTTATGTCCATGCTGATCATCATGTTCATCGAACAGGGTAGATCCTCGAGGGATAGCGAACCGTTCGTCTCCACGGAGACGTGGTAGCCTGCGTTCAACAGGTCATCGATCAGCCTCACCGATTCCTTCTGATAGAGAGGTTCCCCACCGGTAACGCAAACATGATGGATCTCATATTCCTTGACCTTGGCCAGTATCTCCGGGACGGACATCTCGTCCCCTCCCTTCTTGGAATAAGGGGTATCGCACCACGCGCATTCCAGGTTACATCCGACCGTCCGTATGAACACTGTCGGGGTGCCTATCAGCGTGCCCTCGCCCTGGAGCGACCTAAAAATCTCGCATATCTTCATGGATGATCACTCGTAATCGATCTCGTCCTGGTATCCGGCGTCTGCGAAGCCTTTGAGCCTGAGCAGGCAGGAATCGCATCTTCCGCACGCCTTTTCCCCGCCCTGATAGCAGCTCCACGTCAGGTGCAGAGGAGCCTTGAGCTTCTTGCCCAGGCGGACGATGTCCTCCTTGGTCGAGCGCAGTATCGGATGCTCGATGATTATCGGGGCGCCTTCGACGCCTGCCTTGGTCCCGACCTTGAGAACGGTCTCGAAGGCACGGAAGAACTCGGGCCTGCAGTCCGGGTAGCCCGAATAGTCGATGGCGTTGGCGCCTATGAATATCCGGTCCGCGTCCACGCTCTCTGCCAGACCGGCCGCTATGCTGAGGAAGATGATGTTCCTGGCCGGAACATAGGTTATGGGAATGTCGTCCCCGATCTCCGCGGTCGATCCCCTCTCCGGCACCTCGATGTCACTCCTGGTCAGCGCGCTCCGGAAACTGCTCAGGTCGAGGTCCAGGACCACGTGGTGCTTCAGGCCATAGTGCTTGACCACCGCCTTGGCCGCGTCCAATTCACGTATGTGCCTCTGCCCATATCTTATCGTCAACGGGACCACGTCATATCCTTCCGAGAGGGCATAGGCCAGGGTCACCGTTGAATCAAGCCCGCCAGACAGCAATGAGACCGCTTTCATTCAGATCACCGAAAAATCATGGATGGCCCAGGCGCTCTGTCCCAATTCCTCATCGATGCCCACCTCGAGGCGGGATACGTTCTTCGGGAATTCGACCTGCTCCAATAATCTCAACAGGAACAATCGCGCCAGCTCTTCCGCGCTGGACTCTTCCGTGTCCAGAAGGACCACGTCCTCGGCCGGGAAGACATACCGTTTGTGGTTCGCCTTCACGAAAACCTCCTCGCCCACGGAAACGGTTATCCTTTTGGAGTTGGCCGGTATGAGGACGCGATGGTCCAGGTCGTCGGCTATTTCTCGGAGGGCTTTCTTGAGCGGGATGAAGTCCATGATCATCCCGTGTTCGCCGATCGAACCATGAAGCTTGATGCTGACGACGTAGGAGTGGCCATGCAATCGGCCGCACTTCTCGTGACCAGCTATGAAATGGCAAGCGGAGAATTTGACACCCGCATGCTCTCCATCTATCTCGAGTCGCATGTTATCCATTCTCTATTCCCTCCTTGCCTATTAGCCTTTTCTCGCACCCGGATGTCCTCCGGGATGACCGCCGGCCTGGCCACCTGGGTGTCCTCCCGGATGTCCGGACCTGGCTGACGGGTCGCCTAAAAGCGCAGAAGCCAGCGCTATTGAGTCGACAAAGGACACCTTTGCCCTTGAGGTGTCTACGAAGACCTTGTCCAGATTGACGATCGGAGCCCCCATCGATCTGCCTCCGTCCACCAGGTGCATGGTACGGAAGATCAGGTTACCGGATATGCCGTCCGGAGCAATGATGAAGTTCTTCCGCTTGACCGCCTCCTCTATCAGGATCTCACAATGGATTGCATCGAGACCCTGCGCCCTTCCGATCCGGGCGACCTCCTCGGCATCGTCGATGGAACGGTCCACGACCGGAGACCTTCCCTTGTCCGAGAGCCTTCCCCCAGACAGGACGCCGATGGCGGGAACGACCCCCATCCTGCGGATCATCCTGGAGCCCAGCTGCATGATCTCGACCTTCTGTTCGACGGTCCATCCCTCGTCCACCCCGACTGGGGCCAGAAAGAATATGGAACCTCCCCGGGGCTGCATCAGTGCGACACGCAGCACATGGTCCAGTCCGAACGATCTCTTCACCTCGGACATGGCGTCCTTGGAATCCAATGTTCCCCTGACCGCCGCATCGATCTCACCTTTCTTCAAGGCCTGGACGAGTTCCTCGGCATCGTCGAACATGGTGGTCACACCATATTTGCTGGCATTGGCGATGGTAACGCTGGATTCGACATTCTCTTCGTCGGAACCTACACCTATGCCGATCTTCCGCTCAGTGCTCTTGGCAACTTTGAAAATGAGCTCAGGGCTGACCATGACGAAAGGTCGATGCATCCGGCACTATTCGATTATTTTGGTGCTAAGGCAAGTCTCTTAGTTCGCCCGCATTTCCCTGAAAGGCCTTGTATCATCCTAGGATGGTGTCCATCCGGTACTGTTCCCAGGACCGCTCCCCTAGGACTATCTCCAGCTCCATGGGTGTGATGATCGGCTTTGGATAGCGGAGGTAATCATCTATGGCCAATCGAGGACATGCTGTGGAGACATAGACATCCGCCTGGTAGGGCAACAGATAGTCAGGTCGCACCTCGTTCATGACGATGATGTTGGAACCAAGACCCTTGGCCCGAAGCTTGTCGCTGATGTCCAACGCCATGGATAATCGGTTCTGGCCGAGCTTGGACGACACGATGATCAGGAATTCCTTGGCGTTGTGGCACCGGGCGATGGCCCCATGGCGCTGCCTCAGGATCTTATCCTTCAACCCTTCAAGCTCCCGTACCTCGTTCATGACCGGATCGAGCACGATGACCTGTTTGTTGGTCTCGATGGCCACCTCGAGCGGGTGGAAGTTCCCGCTGCCAATGTAGATGTATTGTTCCACCTCATGGTCGATGTTGGTGGCCGCAGTGACGTTGCAGCCGAGCACTTGACCTTCACGGTTGAGACGGCTATCCCCCATGCCCACCTTGACGGTCTTGCCATGTTCGTTGAGCCAACGGGTGGCTTCAGGCAATTGTCTCAGGTGCTGGATGGTGGTGAAGAGCCCGATCCTTTCCTTAAGCCTGGGGGCTGCCTTCTCCAACAGATCAGTGACGTCAAAATCAAATCCCACCTCGATGAAAAGGACCCGGTCGCCGACATTCATCGACGGTATCTCAGCATGGCCGATATGGACCAGGACGTCGCCCAGGTTCCGATACTCGGAATAGACATCACATGCCCCGTAGCACGGGTCTCCGAGGATCAGACATTTGGCCGAGGTCCTGGACTCGATCTCAGCAGATATCTGCTGGGCATAGACCTTGAGCCCTTCAGGCATCTGAAGAACAACCGATCTTGCGCCCTTTCGGGTCACGAACTTGGCGATGTCCTCAAAATGAAAATCGTACATGGGACGCTCCGGTTCAGAAAGAGGAGCGCCCATTAAAAAAGGTTTAGTGGATGATCTCGCCGTTCTGCTCGATATGCATGTAGGTCGGAGTGGGGAGCTTGATGGAAGCGCTCCACAGTGCATCCTTGGCGGCCGTGAGCGAGGTTATTGGAACCCTCACGATCATCAGGATGTCGCCGGCCTGCACACGGGCAGCGGTACCGACCGCCTTTCCGAATGCCGCTCTCATACCGCTCGAGACACGGTCCGCGCCTGCCCCGGTTGCGAGCTTGTTCTCGCGGAGGACATGGTGCGGGTACGGCCTGATCTTCAAGTGGTAGCCGGTGGCACCGGCGTTCTTGGTCAGGAGCCTGTTCGCCGAGATACGGGCCGCCTCGAGCGAGGTGTGCCTGATCTGGCATGGCTCTTTGGCCTTCAGTTCGATAGTTACGGCGAAGTCACCGTTCGGGACTCCCAAGTCATAGGTATTGATACGGTTGGCAGGGACTCCACCCATGTATTCCCTGCGACAGTATGCCTGACCTCTTATCTGACGGTACATCCTTCCGGGCTTGCGTGCCATGATTAATCACCTAAATACAGTTATAACGACGGGAAGGCTAGATTAGTGTTTTCCTATATAAGATTGATGTAATGGGAACCTGCCAGATGATCGACGCCTCAGAATCTGAGGAAGTCCCAGCATATTCGCAAAAAAACGAAGCGCACCGCAACATCAATATGCTTTCGGTGTCAAATCGCCACTCATGGAGACCATGCTTATGATCGGAGGCGCCGACCTCCTTCCAAGAATAGAACCACTTTGGTGCGAACTGAGGGATCTTCACTCTTCGAAGTCTGCGCATTTCTCGGACGATGTCCGGGATATGGAGTTCGATTCCAGACGGTTGGGATTGTTGGAAAAGTCCTTCGGAGGCCATATCCTGGTCCAGATCATCAGCCTTTCCGGGACGTCCGAGCCTAAAGATGTAGCATACTGCATTTCCACAGTGTCCCTTAACGGAATAGCGGAGATCGATTCCATCTATGTAGCCGAAGGGTACCGCAACAACGGACTGGGCGGAAAATTGGTCAATGGTGCCATTGAATGGATCGATGAGCATGACATCAAGGAGGTCCGCGCTTCGGTCGTCTGGGGGAACGAAGAGGTGCTACCGTTCTACGAGCGTTATGGTCTCTATCCAAGGAGCATCGTGTTGTTGAGGAAATGATAGACTTCCTTGACACCGTACAATAGAATTGGAGTGACTCTACGTAGCCTGATCCGCATAGTCTGACCTTGTCATCGGTTTTAGACCATAACGGATCGGTGCCCGGCGTTCCGCTTATATCTTCTTCTTGATCTTAGAACCCAATCCGGTGATATCCTTCTTGAGCTCTCCCCCATGCTCCTTGATCTCTTCTCCAGCCTTGTGCACGCCTTCTTTCAGCTTATCGTCGATCTCGAATTTTCCTTTCTTCTCTGCCATTTGACCACCTACAAATATTCTTGTGAGTCCTGCCTATTTTTAATTTTGCCATTTGTGAAAATTTCTCAAATTGCGTTTAATATTACAATTAGACTATTGCCGATTGATTTCCTTCGATGTAATCCTACCACAGCCCTTCTAAAACCGTCAGGTCACCCATTTGGATCTTAGAACTGGGTGGAAGAAGCCCACCAATTATCCGCCAGTTGTTATTCGGGGGAAAGCTATTTGTTCCACGCTCTATGCCTGGCTCAGCCCTGAGGGGCCAGTTTTGCCCGTCAGTCTGAGAAGTTCCTCTAGGACCTCTTGAAGGCGTTTGTTCTTGGCCGGATCTTCCAACGCGACCGACATATCTGGTTTCGGCACTTCCGATAGCTTGTCCATTGCGTCCCGCATGTCGTCCGCCTGCACGCCGATATACGCCTTGAAGGTCGTTCCCGAGTCCTCGTGCCTGAGTATCATTGCAATCGTTTCTATCGGCACTCCTCGACGCCATATCCGGTTGCCACAGGTCCGGCGCAGATCGTGCGTCTTGAACGCTATACCGGCCTGCTCCGAGAGCTTCCCCATCAGCCAGTTTATTGCGTCCCAGGTCATCGGCACCAGGTAGTCGCCGGTCCTGCGGTGTTTCACCCTGCATAGCAGATAAGGTGAATCCGTCCCTGTCCTCGCGACCATCGACGCCCTGATCTTCATCCAGAGTTGGAGCAGAGACCTCGTGATCTTGTTCAACATCTGAAGTTCGACCTTGCCTCCGTTCCTGCCCTTGCCCAAGATCTCCGATTCTCCTGTCGCAAGGAACTCCTCGGCGTTTTCCACCGTCAGATTGCACATGTCCACCGAACGAAGACCGTTGTCCACGCCCAGGGAATAGATCAGTTCGGTCATCAGGCCCAATTCGTTCGCGACAGTCCTGATCTTCGCCACCGGACCTTCGCGAAGGAATATCCCGCCCCGATAGATGCTCTGATGGACAGATATCCTCCACTTGAAGGCGTCCTTGTTCCCACACCATTGCAGGAATGCTCGGACCATAGTTGTCTTCTGATGGATCGTCGACTCGATTCCGAACATCTCGGATTCGAGCGACTTCATCTGGTCGAGCCTTATGTCCTTCGGGTTCGGATACCCGAGGATGTTCCCGGCCTCTTCCGTATATCTCCGATACTTCCTGATCGTTTTCGAGTCGACGATTCCGTTCAGGTTCTCCGGAAGATCCTCCTCTTTTGGTCTTAAGGTGTTTAACCACTCTCTCTGATGCCGGTGGAACTTGTTCCGCTCCTTGTACGGCATACTCAGGACCTCCTAGCGATGCCTGAAAACTTGATTCTATCGAAGAACACATCACTCCGCCCCCTGGACCTCGACGGCGAGGAGATCATATTCCTTCGGCCGCTTCTTTTCCAGTGTCCAGACCTCACCGCACGAGCTACAGACGTGCTTCCCGGAGTCGACGGTGACAAGCCACTCACTGCCGCAGAAGGGGCAAGGTTCCTTGTCGTCGGCCATCAGCGATCACCCGCCGTGATCTCGTCGACGGGCTTGGATGGCTTGATGAAACGGTTGGCGAAGTCGTCGCACTTCCCGCACTTCGAGCAGTCCTCGTTGGCCTCATGGAAACAGCGGACAACGAGACGGGAGCAGTCGGTATCCTTACCGCAGTTGTCACAGCAGTCTCGGCGGTGTTCCGCCTCGCGCCTGATCTCGGGTTGAGAGATCTCAGGACGGATCCGGGCAAAATCATAGTTGCTGAGAGAGGGTTGGGCGGAGGGCATCACTTACCACGCTCCTCTTCTATGAGACCGACCCGTTCCTTTTCCTCCCCACAATGGGAGCAACGACATGATCCAGGATGTCCCTTCTTTCTTGAGCAGTGGTGAGCATCACCGTAGTAGATGGTCTGGTGCTTCGCGCACTTCCCCCATTCCCGGCCGCACCTTTCGAAGAAGTTACCACGTCCGGCCATCAGTGACCACGCTCCTCTTCGAGCGCGTCGAGACGCAACCCCAAGGACACGATCTGACGATGGAGGCGGTCCTTTTCCTCACGTTCCTTGGCGAGTTCGAAGCGGAGGACGCCCACCTGCTCCCTGAGCCTAGAAACGTCATCCTGCGCGTTCTGCGCACCTTCCGCGATGGCGGATAGCTCGGAGAGGGGAAGAGTGTCCCTAATAGGCCGAAGATCGCTCCCTGCGAAAGAAGCGGCCATCAGTGACCGCCTCCGCAGGTGGCTTTCTTCGGGCATTTGACGCATTGCTGAGGCCCGGAGATCTCGCCGAGGTCGCAGAACCACTTGATGGCCATGCTCAGACCTCCAGGGCCATGAGGCGGACCTCAAGATTGTTCAGCCGGTCCTTGGCGGTGCGGATGTCCTGCTTGAGGAGCTTGATGTCGTTCTCGCGGTGCGCGTTCTTTGCTGGTGAGGCGACGATCAGCGCCATGCCGGAGACCTTGGCGAAATCCTTGACGTTGCTTACGCGCTGAGATCCTTTGGCGGTGATCTCGTAGGTCTTCCTCATCTGAGGGTATCCGGCGACGTGATGGAGGCCTTCGTCGACCATTCCGTCTGCGAGAAGGGTCTTTAGCTCGATGGATGCGTGCGCCCTGGTGATGATGAGCGCCTGACCGACGCCGTCCTGGGTGATCTCGAAGGGGGCCGAGTAGTCGTTACGTTTGCCTCTGTTGGCGTCCAGATGGATCAGGATGCGTTCCTGCACGGTGAGGGTGTTCATGCTCACACGCTCCTGACGCGCAGAACCTTCGAGTATTCCCTGCCGGTAGCTCGGCGACAGTCGATACACCGCCAGCGCTCGTTCATGCCGCACTGGATCTTTGGATCATAGACGCACCACTTGGTGCCGTCCTCCTCGATCAATGCGATACGGAACGAGAATGTGAGCTTGGGAGGGCGTACCGGCGCGACCTTGGGTTCGGCCTTGACGGGTCGGACGGATCGTCCCTTCGACCGGACGGTGCCCCAGCGGAGGAGCTTGGCAATGACGCGGTTGACCCTGCCGACGGTGATCCCGAGTTCCCAGGCGATCTCCTTGCTGGTGTGGTCGGGATAGAGCTTGGCGATGCTTTCCTCCAGATCGATCTCTTGATGATCCGACTGGTCGGAAGGGAGGGGTTCGGATCCCGATGAGCACTCCATTCAGGCCGCCCCCATGAGGTACCGGATGTAGTCGGCGACCGGTCCGTCCGGAAGAGGGGTGAGCGGGTTGACGATGATGGTGTCGGCGTCGAGGTCGACGATGGTGTCCCCGTTCCTCCTAAGCCTGGCCTTGAACTCGTCATCAGGGAAGAGGACCAGCATGTTGAAAGGAGACTTGGCGTCGTCGATGAGCGCGTCGAGGAGATCCTGCGAAAAGGGTATGTCGACAGGCGCGTCCTGCGTCACCGGGCAAGATCCGGGCATGCCGCCATCGTTATCGTCAAAGCGGAACGTGTTGGAGATCCTGCGGCGCTTCCCCGCGGACTCCTCGATCAGGATGCGTTGCTCGTCCAGCGGTAGCTCGTGAAGCTTCCGCGACCTTTGCATAGCTGTCTCTGTCGTCATGTGGATCAACTTACCGAAAATGTTTGGAAGGGAGGACTGGCCGGGGGTGAAACAAGAAAGGGCGGCCAGCCGTTCAGAGGAATGGCACACCAGGCCGGAATATAGGTCGTCGGGATGGAAGGTCCGGGCGGCCTGGTGGCGGTCAGATGAAATCACGAGGATACCGGCTGCCTACGGAGCGGGACGATCAGGACGTTCCCCTTGTCATCCTTGACCAGATCAACAGAGTCGCCCTCTTGGATCTCTAGATAGTCGGTTACTTCCGTACCCAGACAGATTCGCAAGCCTGTGGTCACAGTTGTGGTTTTCAGTTTCTCCATGGTATTGCACTCCGTATTCAACTTAGAATACAGAATACGGTAATAAGGTTAAATGGTTTTCTATGTTCAATACAGAATACGAAATATAATGACACCCCCGATAAATGTGGTATCTGAGTGCTGATGGCAATACAGAAGTCGATTTCCCTACTGGCCGAGCGTTACGCGGTCACGTTCTTGTTGTTCTTGTTCGATAAGAACAAAGTCATGAGTTCGGAGGCAAAATCGATTTCTGGCAATTATTATACGACAGCTGAGCTAGCTAGAAAGATGGAAACAGCTGGGTTAATTGAGATTCAAACGGTTCAGAAGCCCTACCTGACAAATTATTACAGCATCACAGAAAAAGGGAAAAAAGTAGCTGAGAAGCTCCTCGAAGCGGAACAAATCATCGGCACCTCTTGATTCCCTTTGCTGGGCACTCTGGTGCTCTCATCGAAGCAAGGCCCAAAGACTCCGCGATCTGCACGTTGCTGTCGCCCTTGATGGCGATTATGATCTGCTCATGCACCTTGATCGCTGGGCAGTCATCAAGGCATTCAGCGGGCAGGTGCGCGAGCATTAACTCGTGAGCAGTTTCCATTAATTTCTCTGTCTGGATGTCGTACATATCCTTCAACTTCCATGAGATGGCAGAAAATGAAGCGGTTAAGGGGTTTGCGGGGAGAGGTGAGCGAAAGTGAATCCTTTAAACGCAACTATTATTGGTCTGAGGTTGATACTCAACACGCGGTGGGAAATTGACGTCAAATGACAGAATTATCTTAGACACTATACTCAAGCAAAAGAAAGAAAAATTATCTCCAGAATCTAAAGAAGATGAGTTCTTTGAACTGTTTGTTTTTGATCAGGTTCTGAAGAACTATGATATGTCGTTTGACGAATTGAAAACAGGAAGGACAGGTGATTATGAAGACGGTGGTGTCGATGGTTTTTTCATATTTATAAACGAATCATTAATAGATGAAAAAATCAAGAAATCTGAATATAAACAGAATCCGAAAATAGATCTATTCATTATTCAAGCAAAACGGGAAAAAGGTTTTACCGAGGGTGTCATCGAGAAATTACTGGCCACGTCAAAGGATACTTTGGATCTTGCGAAAGACGTCAAACCCCCTACCTATCACTATAATGAAAAGGTTGTAGAGTCAATCGGTCTATTCAAAGCGACCTATCTTTGTCTTGTAGACTTACATCCTTCATTATTCGTTCATTTTGTTTATGCTTGCAAGGGTGAAACCAAAACTATCAATTCGAACATGAACAGCCGCTTGGAATTATTAAGACAGACGGTTGGGGATTTATTTGATAAAAAAACAAAAGTCGAAGTGCAAATGCTCGGGGCACACGAATTACTTGATTTGTCATATGTGGAAAAAACGTACACTCTACAATTGACTTTCTTCGAAAATTCCTTGTCGAAGGTACAACAGGGTTCCTCAAATTATGTTGTTCTCAGTAGTCTGCCTGATTTCTATAAGTTTATTACTGATCCGGAGAACAATCTTA
>DASXVU010000032.1 GCA_036504055.1 Methanomassiliicoccales archaeon
TTAGTAGGTTCGGTCGCTAAAGACACATACCTGGGTGACCCTGATATCGATGTATTCATTCTTTTTCCGGAAGATTCTCCAAGATCGACATTGGAGAGCGTGGGACTAGCAATCGGGCACAAAGTCATTGGTGGCGAGGAAAGATATGCAGAACACCCTTACATCCACGGAAGGTTCCAAGGATTCCAGGTAGATCTGGTTCCCTGTTACAACCTGTCTAACACTTCACGTATAAAATCAGCTGTGGACAGGACTCCGTTCCACACTGATTATGTTCTATCCAACCTCCGACCCGAACAGCACGATCAAGTACGTCTGTTGAAGCAATTCATGAAAGGGGTCGGAGTCTACGGAGCTGACGCCAAGGTGTGCGGATTCTCCGGATATCTAGCCGAGCTCTTGATATTGAGATATGGAAATTTCGCCTCAACAATAGAGGCAGGTGCCAAATGGAACTCTGGAACGTTACTTTCGATGACCGGGGAACCAATGAATGCTTTCAAGTCACCTTTCGTCTTCATCGACCCGGTCGACAGAAACCGAAATGTGGCATCCGCCCTTACAGCGAATTCGTTCGCCACCTTTATCCATGCATGTCAAGAATTCACAGCGGAAAAGGATCGCCGATTCTTCTTCCCCATAACCGCCAGACCGTTCACCGTACTTCAGCTGGCCGATTCATTGGACCGATACGGGACAAAGGTCGTGGGAGTAAGGACCCAGCGCCCTGACCTGACCGATGACAATCTATATCCTCAGACCCAGAAGACCATGGAGGGGCTGGTGGGTCTTTTGGAACAACATGGATTCAATGTCATCGACCAGACATACCAGGTCGGCCAAAGGATAGTATACACAATGATGCTGGAGTCCGACGAGCTATCGGATTGCACTTTGCATATGGGCCCGCCGGTCTGGGTGGAAAATTCCACCAAATTCCTGGAACGATGGCGGAAGGAAGGGGCAAGCCTTCCATTCATCAAAGATGGACGATGGGCGGTTATGGCCAACAGAGAATACACCAAGGCCGCCGATGTTCTTCGCGACAAGTTCAAGGACGCGGCCCTGGGAAGTGCATTTCGAAAGATGGAGGAGATAGAGGTCCTCGACCACCGACAACTGCTCTCGTCTGGATTCGAAGAAATCCTCAGCAAGATGCTAGATAAGCGGTTTCCCTGGGAAAAGTGACCCGGGACTGGACCTTGGCTCACGCGAAAGGTGGGTTCAAGATCAGGATCCAGGTCCCAAGGAACAGGAAGGAGAACATGACGATGTTGCCCAACCATCCCTTCTTGTCGATCTCCTTGACATCGATCTTGAACAGCTGGTAAAAGTATTTCAGCAGATAGATGCCGACGAACAGTAGCAATAATCCGACCAGTGGGGAGATCGAATTGGTCAATCCGGCCGCGACGCCGAATATGATGCCCCATAAAAAGGACAGCAACGTGATCTTGGTTGCCCTGATGTCCTTCTCGAGAAAGTCCTTCTCGTCGAAGTCGGGAGGAACGAACTCATACTGAGGTTCTTTCTTTTCCTCCACCTTTCTCTTCTTTTGGGCCATAGAAATCCCCTAATCACGAGCCGCTAATAATATCTTTGCTTTCGAAAGGACTGGCTCTGACGCCTGGGTATATTCTCCAGCTTGAAAAAAATTGCGCATGACAGTTCGATGGTTCCTGATGCAAGCCGTTTATCGGGTCAATGAATCCCAGGCTCCTAGATGGAGGAGTAGCAATCAAAGAACACCCGCTTCGCCTCGTCTTTGCCTCCGTGTTCGTTTGGATCTCCGAGACGTCGATAAGGCTCGTCAAGACATGCAGGGGCGTTCCGTTGGATCATCATATCAAAGATCTCCCTGGATGGAAATGCACATGGTCATGCACGTTCAAAGAGCCCGACATGCATGACGGCCGAATCGTTACCCATGAGACAAATGTTACCATCCCAATAAGATCTTGATCTTAGGATCCTACGCATCTTTATCACTTGAGTGGCGCCCAATCTTGTCGAATCGTCAAACTTGGATCGTTGTTACAGCATCGCAGAAATAGAACCGGGGCATTTTTAAAATATTCGAAATCAGATGTTTTCGTCGCTCCTCAACATGAGAGCGCAGACCTAAAAGGGAGGGGGGTTGGAATTGGATTTGGTTACGATATTACTGTTAGTCGTGATAGTTGGTCTACTGGTGTTGTTCCTGATCGCCGGCCTGAAGCTGATCGGCGACTCAGAGGTTGGAATAGTCACCAAGAAGATGTTCGGAAAAATGATGCCTCAGGGCCAAGTGGTGGCCAAGTCTGGGGAGATCGGTGTCAGGGCTGACATATTGATGCCGGGGCTATATTGGAGGATCCCGATCGTCTGGAGGATAGAGAAACATCCGGTGACAGAGATCCTGCCGACAGAGGTCGGTATCGTGGAGTCGAAAGACGGTCGTTCCATCCCGAAGGGCAGGCTGCTCGGAGATGAGGTGGAATGCAACCATTTTCAAGATGCTCGCATGTTCCTCGAGAACGGCGGAATGAAGGGGCCACAGGTCAGCATCCTTAGGCCCGGCACCTATAGGATAAACACCTATGCCTTCAAGGTCGTCAAGTCCCGGTTGGTGGAAGTGCCCTCGGAGAAGATAGGGGTGGTCGTCGCCAACGACGGACTTCCTCTACCGTCGGGGTTCATAATTGCGCCTAGGCCGCTGGACAGCCCCATGCCTGGTTATCCCAATGCGAAGAACAACCAGTATTTCCAGGACGGACAGGCCTTCCTGAACAGCGCCGGATACAGAGGGCCGCAGCTGGATACGCTCCAACCGGGCCGCTATTACATCAATCCCCTTCTCTTCAGGGTTGAGATCTATAACGTATCGGAGGTCCCTCCGGGATATGTCGCCATCCTCAGGTCCAATGTCGGACTGATCCTAGAAAAGAGCGAAGGGTCGCCGATCCCTAACGTAGGAGCGGTCGGACCGGTGTCGCCGTCCCTGCCGAGCAAGCAGCTGGTGGAAATAAACCAACCGGTCCATGAGGATGTCGAATCCCTGTTGATCATGGACAAGAACATGAGGGGGATCTGGAAAGAACCCATGGCTCCAGGCAAATACAACCTGAACCCGTTGGCCTTCACGCCCTATCTGGTGCCGACGAGCGCGGTCACCATCGACTGGGCCTCGGGAGTGGACCAGAGGGCCCAGCACAATGCCCCCAACGGTATCAAGAACAGCAACGAGGAGGACGATTCCAAGGCCACGGAGTTCTTCAAGTTCTCTCAGCTGAGGGTAACATCAGTGGATGGGTTCCAGCTTGAGGTGGACGTAAGGATGATCATACGCATAAGGCCACAGAACGCTGCCTTCATCATAGCCCGTTTTGGGTCAGTGAAGAACCTCATCGAACAGATCGTCCATCCGCTGATCGACTCCTCGTTCCGTAACAAGGCGGGAGAGGAGAAGGCTATCAGCTTCATCATGAGCAGGACGGAGCTGCAACGGTCGGCACTGGAGAAGGCCCAGCGGGAGTTCGAGGTCTACCACGTAGAGGCCCAAAACCTGCTTATCGCCTACATCAAGGTGGACCAGGCTCTGCTCGATACTCAGACCAAAAGGGAGATCGCGTTGCAGCAGCAGGCCCAATATCAACAGGAGGCCCTTGCCCAAGAAAAGCGCATCGAGGTTCAGTCCAAGGCGGCCAACGCGGACAAGCAACCAGAGGTGGTGGCGGCGATGCTCTCGATCAAGATCGAGGAGGACAAGGCCGAGGCAAAGAGGAAACTGGCCGGAGGCGACAGGGACTTCAACAAGATCACTGCCGATGGTGAGAGTTACAAGCTCAAGACCGTTGCCGATGGTAATGCCTATGCACAGCGTGAGGTAGGCAGAGGCATTGCTGATGCGTACCGGGCGCAGGCGGAGGTCATAGGAAGGGAAGCCACCGCCGCCATCAAGATCATGGATGAGGTGGGAATCAACAACGTCAAGATCACTCCAGACATATTGATCTCCGGGTCAAATGGTGACTCGGGAGCGATTCCGCTGTTGTCCACATACCTCGCCCAGACGGTGACCAAGACATTGGAGACTTCCAAGAAGGAACAATCGCCGACCACTCCAAAGAACTGAGCCGGACGACCCCGATAAACCATTTCCACTCGAATTATTGATCTTTATATTCTCTGGACACATCTAATCATTGTAATATCCCTGTACCTAGACTGTATCGGATACAGTCTTACCGACCGGCGAAGTGTCTGGAAATCATGAAAGTGTCAGGTACTTTCGGACAACCCGTCATCACCCTTTTAAATAGGGGTGTCATTAGCAGAGGTAGGTGCATCAATGGCTGAGAAGAAGATAGAAGAGTTGCCTGGAGTAGGACCCGCAACTGCCGAGAAGCTGCGTGATGCCGGATATCAAGATCTTATGTCGATCGCGGTGGAGAACCCGAAGGTCCTCGCAGAGGTCTGCGAGATCGGAGAGGCGACCGCTGCGAAGATCATCGCTGCCGCAAAAGAGGCAGCAGAGGTCGGTGGATTCGAGTCCGGGGACGCGATATTGGAGAGAAGGAAGAACCTAAGAAGGCTCACCTCTTCGTCGAAAGCGTTCGACGAGCTGTTAGGAGGCGGACTTGAATCGCAGGCCATTCATGAGTTCTTTGGCGAGTTCGGGAGCGGAAAGACCCAGATGATGTTCCAACTGGCCGTCAACGCCACCATGCCAACGGAAAAGGGCGGACTGGATGGGGACGTCGTGATCATCGATACCGAGAACACCTTCCGTCCGGAGAGGATAGTCCAGATCGCCAACGCCCAGGGCGTGGATCCGATGGACACGCTACAGAAGATACACGTGGCAAGGGCCTTCAACTCATCGCACCAGATGTTGCTGGTGGAGAAGGCGGCGGAAATGGCCGTTAAAACTCCGGTCAGATTACTGATCGTCGATTCGCTGACCGCCCACTTCCGTTCCGAATACGTCGGCAGGGGAACGCTGGCAGAACGGCAGGGTCTGCTGAACAAGCATATGCATGACCTGCTCCGCTTCGGCGATGTCAGCAATGCGGTGATCGCGGTGACAAACCAGGTTGCGGCTAAACCAGATGCGTTCTTCGGAGACCCGACCAGGCCCGTAGGAGGGCATATCGTCGGTCATGCCTCTACCTTCAGGGTGTATTTGAGGAAGAGCAAGGGCGGAAAGCGTATCGCCAGGCTCATCGACTCCCCGAACCTGCCCGAAGCCGAGTGCGTCATCACCGTCTCAGAAGAAGGTATAAGGGACTGATGCTTGACCAAAGCATCCGATGACCGAACCAGAAAACTCCAATCACTCCCCCTTCCTTTTTGAGCTATCGGGGGAGCATCCCACCCTTCCATCCGCAGAGGCGCTTGCCTGCGTTGAGGCCGAATCCAGGACGTCATACAGGCTGGCCTCAGGGAACGGTTACGAGATAATTGATTTCGAAACGAGCAGCGTTTCTGCGGTTGCCGACCGGATCGCGCTCACTCATCGGATCGGAAGGTACCTAGGGGCATGCGACCTGCCAGAGCTGGAGCGGTTCCTTTCTGACCTGATGCTCCCGGAGGGCAGCATTTCGGTCAGGGCCAAACGGGTCGAGAAATCCCAATTGGACATCGAGATCCCCTGGCTGACCAGGAAATGCGGAAGCATGCTGACCAAGGGCAGAACGGTGGACCTGGAGAACCCGGACGTTCTGGTCCGGATCCTGGTCTCCGACAGACTACTTTTCTACATCTGTGATTTCGAGGTCGACCGCAAGCAGTTCGAGATCAGGAAGGTCGGGGAACGTCCCTTCTTTTCGCCCATTTCGTTACATCCTCGTTATGCCAGGACGCTAGTGAACCTCACCAGGGTAAGGAGGGGGCAGACAATCCTGGACCCATTTTGCGGTACTGGCGGAATACTGATAGAAGCATCGATCATTGGAGCGAAGGTACTGGGTTCGGACATCGCAGAGGATATGACCAGAGGATGCGTGGCAAACCTGAACCATTTCCATGCCCCTTTCGAACGGATCGACGTGTCAGATATCGGTGACATCGCCAGTGTCTTCGATGAGGTGGATGTGATAGCCACTGACCCCCCTTACGGCCGCTCCGCCAGCCTTTGGAAGGAAGGAAAATCCTCCCTGTATTCAAGAGCGATGGACGCTTTCGTGTCAACGGTGAGATCGGGAGGGAGGGTGGGGGTGGTATTTCCGGAACCGCTTGACCACCCGCGAAACGAGCTGCTGGAAACCGAATGCCACGTACAGAGAGTGCATAGGTCACTTTCACGTCACTACTTCATCTTCACGAGGAAATAGCGACGGTCAGATTGAACTGCCTCTGGAAGGATGTATGGCTCGACGCAAGGATGGGCAAGGTTCTGGAGACCGGTTGCGCAGAGGATAAGGCAGTGACCTTGACCATAACTGTGGAGTTTTCTTGGTAAGGGAGTGAATAGACCAGTTGGTTGGTCCCGTTCCCAGAGATGGCATGGTCCGTGTAGATATAGGCCGCCAGACCCTCCCAGGTCTGCAGTTCCACCGCGATCGTTTCATTGATGTTGCCAGTATTGTTTATCCAGATGTGGAAATCAGCGGTCTGGCCCGGAAGTATCGTGGCATTGTCGGCACCGTTGATATGCATCGAAAAACTGTAATCGTTTGGTTCAACATAGAGCGGTATAGGAACGAAGGTCACCATCAACATGGCGATGCCTATCGCTCCCAGGACAGTCCTTTTCCCCCCGAGCTTTGAGAGGTCGTTGAGCGGCGCCGGATGCCTTAGTCCTAGGAAAAAGATAAGGACAGCGAACAGCAACCAGCCGGAATAAACAGTGATCCCCAGCAGGAACAGGGCCGCCACGGTGACATAGCTCAAATAGCGGGAGTTGTCGCCAAGGAGCCCACGGGCTACATGTCCGCCATCCAGCTGGCCAGCGGGGAGAAGGTTTATGGCGGTCACGAAGAGGCCGACCCATCCGGCAAAAGCCAGCGGGTGCATGATAACGTTCCCGGATATGGGGAAGAACAGGGAAAGGGTATAGGAGAGCAGAGAGGCCATGGTTCCAGCAAGACCGCCGGTGCCTCCAGTGATAAAATGAGGAGACTGCTGTGTGAGCACCATGCCGACAATGAACACCGGGATGGCGACGAGCAAACCGGCTATTGGGCCGGAGATCCCTATGTCCACCAAGGCCTTGCGGTTCGGGATCGGATCGCGAATCGATATGAACGCACCAAACGTCCCCAGTGGGGGGATCGAAGGGATAAAGAACGGCAACGAAGCGGCCACTCCGTGTCTTTTTGCGGTCAGATAGTGGGCCAGTTCATGGATCCCCAATATGGTCATCAGAGGGACCGCAAAATATAACGCCCCCATGGCGAAAATTTCCAGCGTGAGATAATTGGACGCGTTTATGTATGCCGCCCATAGGAAGGCACCGGCGAGGACAGTCGTGACAAATGTCACACCGAGAAGGAATACATTGACCCATATCCCCATCTTGCTACGCTCACCCTTTCTCACCACGGTGATCGTGTATTCGCCTCCCGCTTGGGATATGAACGGAATGAACTTCTGCTCGTTCATCTCCTTCCGCAGCTTGTCAAAGTTCAATTCCAGCGTGGCCAGGTCCGGACTGATGAAGATCTGTACCGATTGGGCGCCGACCTTGACGTCATAGATCGGAAAGTACTTGCCGACCATCGCCCTGAGGAGTTCTATCTCCGCCGCCACGTCAGTGGGGACCATCAGCGCCCCTATCAGGAGCGCTCATATTAACATTTTCGTAATAACTACGCATGGACGGAAAGCGGTCTGGCTTCCTGTCTTATTGATGTAAATGGGCACCGCATTCTTCGCATTCGCCCTTATCCTTCTCGTTGTACATGCCACAGGACGGGCAGCGAACGGTCTGTGAATCTTTTCTCACGGTATATGTGGCGCTACCACATTTCCGACAGATGCGTTCTCCCGAATCGGTTACCTCACCGCACTTGATGCACTCTCTCATGAGGTAAGACTCCGACCCGATTGCATAAAAGGATTGTCTTTTTTCAAGATAGCAATAGGATCGTGAACAGACATTTCCTTAATTGGCGATGATTCCTCCAGGTCATGCCGATCATTGACAAGCCTTAATTAGACCAATCCCAATCCTGCGGCGTGAACCGGATAGTCCAGTTGTTCAGATTGGGCAACTGCCTCATGGGTATTGTCGGCCTCGTAATGAGCATCCTGATAGCCACGGGAACCTCAATAGGGAACTATTGGGCAGACATCGTACCGGCAGCCGTCGTGATCTTCTTCTTCGTGGCCGCCGGCAATTCCCTGAATGACTACATGGACCGCGAGGTGGACAAGGTGGCCCATCCGGAACGCCCTATACCCTCCGGGAGACTGAAGCCGAGTACTGCTCGGACCGTGGCGATCTATAGCTTCTCCGCCTCCCTTATAGCATCGTTCTTTCTAAGGATCGAAGCGACCGCCATCGTGGTCGTGGCAATGGCCCTGATGCTCGCCTATGAACTCAGCACGAAGAAGAAAGGATTCTCCGGAAATCTTACCATTGGGGTTCTTACTGGAATGCTGTTCGTGTTCGGCGGTTCGGTCGTTGGGATGATCGATAAGACGATCATCATCGCACTGATGGCGGGCCTGGCCACATTGGGAAGGGAGATCGTTAAGGACATCGAGGACATGGACGCGGATTTCGACCGGAACACCCTTCCCAAACGGATCGGAAAAAGAAATGCGGGATTCGCCGGAAGCGTCGCCTTCATCGTGGCGGTGGCCCTGAGCCCAGTACCCTACCTGACCTCCATGTTCGGATATGGATACCTGTTGGTGGTCCTCGCTGCCGATGCAATATTTATATACTGTTCCATTGTTCATTTCCGAAATCCGACCAGGGGTCAGCGGTTCGCTAAGTATGGCATGCTTGTCGCCCTAGTGGCCTTCCTAATAGGAGGAATCCAATGAAAGTCATAGAATATCTTCGGGAAAAGGTCAAGAAAGGAACCCTGCACATGACGTTGATCGACCCCGCCAAGCAGGAGCCGGAGCAGGCCGGAGAGATCGCCGCTTCTGCAGACCGGTTCGGTACCGACGCCATCATGGTCGGAGGTTCCACCGGCATCACCCAAGAAAACCTGGACGCCACCATACTGACCATCAAGAGCCGTACGAAACTGCCGGTCATCTATTTTCCCAGCGGGGCCCACGCGATCTCCGCCCATAGTGATGCCATATACTTTATGAGCATGCTCAACAGCCGTAACGTAAAGATGATAGTCGGAGAACAGGTGGCCGCTTCTCGGATCGTTAAGAAGCTGGGCATAGAGCCTGTCTCCATGGGCTACATCATCATCGAACCGGGAATGAAGGTCGGCGAGGTGGGAGAAGCTAACGTCGTTAAGCGGGATGACCCCCGGTCGGCCGTCTCATATGCCCTGGCGGCGGAATTCATGGGCATGCAGCTGGTCTATCTCGAGGCTGGAAGCGGGGCACCGTCACCAGTTCCCAGCGAGATCATCAGCGAGGTACGGAAGAACATCACCGTACCGTTGATCGTTGGCGGAGGCATAAGGGAACCGGCGCAGGCCGTCATGGTAAGGGAAGCCGGTGCAAACATCATCGTGACCGGCACGGTGGTCGAGAATGGCGAATACCAGGAAAAGCTGAAGGCCATTATCAAAGCGGTAAAAGGTTGAGCTGCCCATCTGGACCTGGGAAGATTTGTCGACCTTGCGTCAAGAGAATCGAAGTTAGACGATCTTCAACAGCATTTCGTGTATCCGGGTGTCATCTGACAGCTCCGGATGAAATGACAAAGCAATAAGGTTGTTCTGCTTTGCCATAACGATGCTGGAAGCATGGGTGGCCAACACCTCGCACTTGCCCCAGACCTTGGTGATCAGCGGCGCGCGTATGAACACCGCCGGGAATGGGGTGTCCATGCCGTTGATCGTCAATGGAACTTCGAAAGACTCCCTCTGCCTGCCGAAGGCGTTCCGGTCCACCGCCATGTCCATGAGCTTGAGGAGCTCGGTCTCGGTCCTCTCCACCTGTTCGTCCCCTTCCTTTGATAAGAGAACGCATCCGGCGCAGGTTCCCATGATCGGCAGCCCTTCGTTTGCCAGGTCGATGATGCGATCAAAAAGGTCGAACCGGCGCAGGAGCTTCGAGATGGTCGTGCTCTCGCCCCCCGGTAGCACAAGGCATGAGACCCCTTCCAGGTCCTTTGCCTTCCTCACTTGGACCACTTCTCCGGCGATGCCGAGGTTCGCCATGGCCGCCCTCATCGCTGCCACGTGTTCGGGTGCCGCCCCCTGGACCGATACCACTCCTGCCTTCATGTCGTCCCACCTGCCAAGAACGACGTCCTAATTAATCCTTGCTAAACTATAGTTAATTACAGCGATTCATCGATCGTACTGCCTCCGATTGTCCACCAGAGTGCGCTTGGTCGGAACGAACTCCGCGCTTACTGGCATGACCTCTATCACCAGCGGCTCCATCAGATCGTTCTCGATGCTGGACTGGACCTCCGGGATCGCCATCATCCTTTCTTCCAACTGTTTCCTGGCCCAGCTTGGATCTCCATTGAATTCGACCTTCGCCGTGAGGCGGTCGCGGAACGAAGGCCGGTCTATGATCACCTGGTGGGAGATGACCCCGTGCACGGATCCGATCGCCTCGTCAAACAGATATGGATAGACCTTTTCCCCAAACCCGAACTTGGTGGTCTGGTCGGCCCTTCCCTTCGGCTTTCCCATCTTCCCGACCGTCCGGAAACCGCAATTGCAGGGTGGCGAGATGTAGCAGCTCAGGTCATAGGACCGGTACCGAAGCAACGGGCTGCCCCTCATGTTCAGGCTGGTCCATACCAGCTCTCCTTCCTTCCGGTCCGGCAATTGGCTGCCTGAATCGATGTCGACGCATTCCACCAGATAATCCGCCTCGTCCACGTGGATCCCGTCCTGGACCGTGCATTCGATGGCCGTGGCCAGCCCCATCTCGGTCATACCGTACTGGGTCAAGGCCTTGCACCCCCAGGCAGATTCCAGCTCTTTGCGCATCGCCTCCGAGAGCGGTTCCGACGAGCATATGATGGCCTTGATCCCCAGCGACCGGAGATCATGTCTGTCCCTGGCCAACATCGTGATCCGATAGATGAAGGAGGTCAGCCCGATCATGATCCGGGTCTCGCTCTTCCGCATCGTTTCGATCTGGACGTCTATATCGATAGAGCTGCATACGACGGCGTTCAGACCGGCCACCTTGCAGGCGCTTTCCAGCATCAGGCTCGGATCCCATGAGGTTACTGCGGGGAACATGATCTGGAGCGTTTCATTCTCCTTCAACCCGGCGGTCTTCAGCGCGGCGGAGATGGCGTCCACTATGTTGAGGACATCATCCCTGGTGTAGAACAGACGCTTCTTCTGCCCGGATGTCCCTGAGGTCGTAAATGCACGCATCACCTTTGACTGGGAGACGCAGAGAAAGTGGAACGGCTCCTCGGCCAATGCCGCCGGCTCAGTGATGGGGAACTTGACCAGGTCCTCGAACTCCATGAACGAACTGGGGCTAAGTTTGTTGTCGGCAATGACCTTGTGGTAGTAGACGCTGTTCTCATCGACATAACGCATCAACTTGCGAAATTTGAACATCTGATAATGACGGAGGTCCTCCCGGCTGACCTCGTTAAGCGATGAGCGGCCCAACACTCGGCGGAACTCCCTTTCGTCCTTGACCGTCTGGCGGACCTTCATGTGGATCCATTCCTCAAGAGGGTTCTCCGTCTCGGAGTCCAAATTCCTTGAGGTCAGCCTTCTCCGGGCCATGGCGATCATTAGGGACCTGACAGGATTCACGCCCCCCAATGGCCCTACGCCCGATAATCCTTTGCGGGGGATCCATCGAACAGGTCAATATTATTAGCCCAGACGACGATGATATCTGTATGACCGGGCGGACGTGGAAGAACGTATCGGAGCTTGTGCGAAGTTCGATCAACATGAGCACCAGCCCGGTCGCAGTGTCATTGCTGAAGGATGCGGGCAGCCTTCTTGACCTGCCGAACGTGACGATGGTGACGAACACCGCCCTATGCCACATGATCGCCCGGGCAAAATATCATGAGAAGGAAGGAATACTGGGAGCCTCGGCCCAAGGCATAAAGTGCATCTGGGCTGACGCCGCGTTGGGACTGATCCGGACCCCTCAGAGGCTGGCCGACGGCGAACTGAACCGTGACTTCGTTAGGGACGCCCCGGCAGGCAGGCGATTACAGGAATCCATGTACATGCTGGGAGATTCAGAGGCAAGATACGGTTCGGTGGTGGTCTCCCCCCTGGACCTTACACCTGTGGAACCAGGCGCGATCGTCCTTTATGTCAGCCCGGCGCAGGCGTTGAGGCTGATCATCGCCTTCGCCTATGAAAATGGGGAATCGGTGGTCACCGAGATGACCGGGCAGGCATCCGTATGCTGCGCTATCGCCAAGGCAGTGGGAAAGGGCCAGGTCACGGTCGATATTCCCTGCATTGGAGACCGGGCATTCGGTCTGGCCGGAGAGAACGACATCATCGTTGCCTTTCCCCCTACAAAGATCGACCAACTCATCGACGGGCTCAGGGGCACAGAAAGGTCCGCCTCTTACCCGTTCAAGCCCTTCATGCGTTGGCCGGTAATTTTCCCACCGGAGATGGAACCCCGCCGTCCAGAGTTGGAATGAACTACGAAATGGATGTTGCCAGACATTAAATACGGGAAATCTGCTTTATCGAATGAGGATTCTAATGGTTCTGACCCCGGAAATGGCCCGAAGGGGAATTACTCCGCAATTATTGAGGACTACAAAGCAGATCACCTGCCCCAAATGCGGGAAGAACTTTAGCCTGTTCCAGTCAAGGGCCATAGCCTGCGTCGGTTGCCCTAAGTCCGGCACCAACTGCAATTACGCCCGTTGTATTCACTGCGACACCGAGTTCCCCCTGATCTCGGAAGCGAACTGGGTTGCCAATAAGACCGGGGAAAGGAACCTCTCCAACTACATGAACGGGATCGTGAACAACTACAATGCCAGCGTCGGGAAGACCAGGCATCGTTAGGCCCATGGGTCCGAGCACAGACAACCCCCGATCGGAGTGATAGACATCACTCAAATCTCAATTCTTCGAAGACCTCGGCCTTTGTCTGATTCGTCAATGGCCGGGCTTTGAATCTATGGACGATCGATCCATTCCTGAAATCAAATGGATGCCCTTCAGGGTTTCTGGGCGAACTTTGACCACATCTCATGCCGGTACAATGTCCGGCCGTCCCCTCCATTGATGTTGAACAGGCAGAACGGTATCAATTTCCCATCTGGCGTCACTGTGTGGATGCAGCAATTGCACAACCGTTCGGTCTCCACGTTCCAGGCGTCCTGGAATGCCATGGTGGAAACCGTCAGGTAGTTGGTCTTGGCCAGGTCCAGGAATGACCCCCAGGAGTTCTCACCCTTTTGTTCGTCTGGTTCGACGGTCAGCGACTCCTCGATGAACCGCCACAGGTCGGATATCTCCTTCCGTGTCTTGGTGGCGATGGTCTTGGTCTCTCGGGGCGGACCGAGCGCCCGGCTGGTAAGCGGAAAGAGCGTTCCATCCTCCATGACCACGGACATCGATTTGGCATCGCAATGGACGTTCGAGCATGACGTGGGAACGAAACAATCCGCCCGGAGCTCGCCCTTGGTCTGTTTCTCTATGGCCATCAGAAGGTCCGGTATTGTAACCCGGTCTACATCGCCAGGTTTGATCGGATAGCGGCCGAAATAACTGATCGGCTGGAAATGTATGCCCTTCACGGTCGGAACGTTCTTCTTGGCGAAGTTGACCACGTCGCCGATCTGGTCGATGTTGATGTTCGGCGAGACAACGCAGACCAGCGTGACCCCCATCCCGACCTTGGCGCAGTTCTCGATGGTCTTCAGTTTCGATTCGAGCAGGTCCTTGCCGCATGTTGCCAGGTAAACGTCTGGAGTGAGACCGTCGAAGGAGAAATATAACGAGTCAACGCCGGCTGCCTTTACCTCCTTGAGGAACTCGATGTCCTGGCCGAACCGGACACCGTTGGTGTTCACCTCGATGTGATCGATACCCATGCTCTTACCCAGGCGAACGATGTCCGGCAGGTCGTCCCTGATGGTCGGTTCCCCGCCGCTGATCTGGACGCAAATGGGATGGTCCACATAGTCGAGCATGGTCTGGTACATGCCCCTGATCGTGTCCATCGAGGGATGGAACTTGTACCTTTCGTTCGCGCTGGCAAAACAGATCGGGCATTTGAGGTTGCATCCGTTGGTGATTTCCATCACGACCAAGCAGGTATGTTGGTGATGGTCGGGACAGAGACCGCACCCTTCCGGGCACTTGCCAGTCGTCTGGACGGCGAGCCTGGACGGTCTAGACTGCTCGCAGGCGTACCGGGTCAGGTCCTTATAGTCCTGGACGCCCCGCCAGACGATGGTCCGGAACTTGCCATGCTCCGGACATTCCTTGTCCAGATAGATGACGTCGTTCTCCGCCACCTTCACCGCCGGTATGGTCTTGAGGCACTCCGGGCACAGGCTCAGGGTCTCCCCGATCTTTTCACTCATCAGATGCACCAGCTATATATTTCTTCGAAATGCCTTGCCGCCTTTACTAGTTTTCCCAGAATGTCCAGGAACGTTGGAAAGGAACTAACTGGACATCGCCGTGGCTCTGCCCGATGATTGGAAAAAAAGAAATTATCTTGGCCGTTCTTCGCGGCCAGTTTGGGTTTATTCAAGCGCGCTTCTTCTCGAACAGACCTTCCGCCGCGGCCAGGGTCTTTACTGCGAGGTACTCCTCGACCATGGTGGTCTTGCACTTCGGGCAGACCAGCGCCGGACCCGACCGGTTGACGGTCATGTAGGTGATGTTCACTTGCCCCTGGTGGACAGACTCGTTGCAGTGGGCGCAGATCCATTCAGACTTGTCGCCGATGCTCTGCACGTCGCCCAGGACCATCCGGTGCGAGTATGCCGTCTTGACCGTCGCGGACTTCTTCAGGATCCCGCTCTCCATGTCATAGAGGGCATAGATGGTAACGTCCCCGATCATCTTCTTGCCGAGGTTGTCGTCGCCCTTCTTGAACTTCACACCCGAGGATTCAGCGGTCTTTATCACGTCCTCGACGTCCGCCTCCTTTATCCCCCGCTTGCCCAGCACTTCCTTGATTGCTTCAGTTTTGACTTCCATTTTAGTCACCTCACCATGTTCCGTAGGTACCGAAGTCCTGGGCGGCCTTCACCAGTGCTCTCATGTTTCCGGGCAGCGTGTACGGGGGCGTCTCGCAAGAGGTACCTAGGATGTATCCCTTCTTGGAGTCGCGACCCGCGAGTAGCTGGTCCTTCGCCTGGTCATATACGGCCTTCGGGTTCGGGTTGATCATCAGCTTGGTATCGACAGAGCCCATGCAGGTCGAGACGCTCTCGAACTCGCTCTTCAGCTTGGCGGATGGGAACGGGTTCCTTCCATCATACCCTATGTGGGTAACGGTGAACGGAGACCAGACAACCGATTCCTTGAAGAGTTTGTGGTCGGTCGTGTGGTTACCGCATAGGTGATAGAACACCTGCGGGCCGGCTCCCTTTCTGAAGGCCCCGTCCACGAACATCTTCATGTTGTCGAAGGAGTATTTCTTGACCGCTTCGTCCGAGAAGATATCGTTGTTGCCCAAGACGGACCCAACGATCAGCATGGCCATTCCGTACGTGTCGGCCAGTCCCTCAGCGCCATTGATGGCTGTCTGGGTATAGTTCTTGACCAACTTCATGGCCGCTTCCTCTTCGGTGAACGTCCACATGATGAAGTTCTCGACACCAACGAGTTCTGCGGCCGCACCCACCAGGTCGAAACCGTATGAGATAGGGACCAGGGTCTGAGGTAGGTTCTTCTGAACATATCCATAGATCCTCTTGAACATCGGCTGGGTCCAGCCCTTCTCCAGCTCCTCCTTGTCCGGGATGTGCATCTTGTCGACGTCGCCCGGTTCAGAGTAGATCGGTCCGGTGGAGATTGGCGGCAGCGTGTCCTTATACTCGAGCTTCAGCCCGAGTTCGGTGACCCACGGAAGAGAGAAGAACCAGTGCGTCACAGGCAAGAGGTCGTACATCTCATTCGCGTACCCGACACAGTGTATTCCCAATTCCGGCTTCTCATAGAAGTCCCTGATCGTATAACCGCACGTTACTGCAGCGTGCGACAGTATGATCGCGTCTACATCGATCCTGTCGTGCGGTTTGTCGACGAAGGGACTTGCGAATCTCTTTGTGGCGTTTCCCGCCCAATTCATGTTCCATGGTGGAAATAGCTCTTCATAGCCCATTGAAATCCCCGTGTGTTGTAACTGGTTTTGAGGATATTTAATGATTATCGTGTTTTTACCGCAACAATGTTCCAAAAAATGGCCTTTAGCCCTGTTAATATTGAACATTGTTGCTCAATTCCTGAAAATAGTGTATATATGTTTCATCTTTATGAAAAATCGTTGCTACCGAATTTGATAACATGATTCCAAATAAACGATTGAAGAAGGTTTAGACCAGGTCGAAAATAAGAATCCTAATGGAATCAGTCATCGCAGGAATCGACCTCGATCCGAGGGGCTGATTTATAGAAAAAGCGCTTTAGGAGCACGGTCAACCCGAATATGATCACACTGATCAGGACGATAGCCCCGCCAGCTGCGACATCGTAGAAGAAAGATATCAACAGTCCGTCTATGACCGCAACGATGCTGAAGATCACCCCTCCGACCATGGTTCCCTTGAACGATCGGGACAGCTGCATGGATGAGGCCGCCGGGATAATGATAAGGGCGGAAATAAGCAACGATCCGACGATCTTGATGGAAATGACCACGGTCAAGGCCACGACGACGTTGAAGATCAGGTCCATCTTGGCGACCGGTACCCCTGCCAGGCGAGCCCCAGGTTCATCAAAGGTCATGTGGAGGAGCTCTTTGTAGAACAGGAGGGAAAAGCCTAGCACCACCGCCGCCAGGAACAGGACGAAGACCAGGTCGCTCTCGGACACGGTCAATATCGAACCGAACAGGTAGCCGAACAGATCGACGTTGAACCCGCCTGCAAGGCTTGCAAGCACCGCGCCCAATGCCAATCCCAGGGAGAAAAGAATGCCGATGGCCGTCTCGGAGTACACTATCTTCCTCCTCTGGAGCAGTGATATCGCAACCGTACCGAACAGGGCGAAGACCAGGGCCATGTACAATGGATATATGGAAAAGAAGAGACCGGCGGCTATTCCCCCGAACGCCAGATGAGATATCCCTTCGCCGATCAGCGATTGACGCCTGAGGACGATGAACACTCCCAGAACCGAGCAGAGCACGGCAGCGCATATTCCGCCGATAAGCGCCCGCTGAAAGAATCCTTGGCTGAGCATCCAGGTGAAATCGCTGAAGTCGAGCATCATCAAGCCCCCTTGATCGGGATCGGATGGTCGATATCGCATTCATGGTGGTCATGATGGAACATGAACGTGAAGTGCGGCCCGTACGCCTGGCGGAGCATCGTGGTCGGGTCCTCTCCCTCCACTATGTCCTCGAAGTACACCTTACGGTTGACGACCGCTAGTTTGTTGGCCTGGCATAGAACGCCGGACAGGTCGTGGGAAACGGTGAGCAGGGTTATGTCCATCTCTTTCCGCAGGTCCCGGATCATCCGTACGAATTTGTCCTGTATGCAGACATCCAGGCCGGTCGTTGCCTCATCAAGCACAAGCAGGTCCGGCCTCTTCACCAATGCCTTGGCGATGAAGATCCGCTGCTTCTGACCCCCAGAGAGCTGGGATATCTTCCTCTTCTTGTAGGGTTCCAGTCCAACCAGATGTATTGCGTTTTCCACCGCCTTCTTATCGTCCTTGGTAAGACGGCGGCCCAGCCGGCTTCTTCTGATGCAGCCCAGGGACACGATCTCCTCTACGGTGGCCGGGAATATCGGGTCGAACTGGATCGCGGTCTGTGCCACATACCCGATGCGTTCGAACGAATGGAAGCTGTGAACGTCCTCTCCGAAAAGCGATATCGTCCCATGCGCGATCGGTGTATTGCCAAGAATGGCATTCAACAGAGTTGTCTTACCGCCTCCGTTGGGGCCGACGATGCCGACTACGTCGCCCTTCTTGACCTTCATGGAGACGTTCTCCAGTATGACATTGTTCCCGTACTTCACTGACACATCCTCGAGCTCGACCACGCTATCGGTCAAATGTTCAATTGGCATTATCTAACCTCCAAACCGATCTGCAAAGCAGCTAGGTTTGTGTACATTATCTGGAAATAGTCCATGTGGGCATGGGCTCCGCTCCGTCCGTGCAGCGCATC
Organism: Methanomassiliicoccales archaeon; assembly: GCA_036504055.1. Lineage (NCBI taxonomy): Archaea > Methanobacteriati > Thermoplasmatota > Thermoplasmata > Methanomassiliicoccales > Methanomassiliicoccales archaeon. The sequence goes on from DASXVU010000032.1 coordinate 18,412, forward strand.
GAGTATGAGCACCGTGCAATGGGTCTCGGAGGCTATGGTCTGAATGACCGCGTCGTTGTATATCGGTTCAGCGAAAACGTAATGGAGCCCCATGGTCTGGACGTCCTGCACCAGATTGGCAATGTCCTTGGCACTGGGTTGGGCATCGGCGCTTATGCCGACCGCCCCATGGTCTACGAGCCCGTATCTCTTTGCCAGATAGTTGAACCCCTCATGCGTGGTGATGAAGTCGTTCTTGGTCCGGTTCTGCAGGCCCAAGACATAATCCTGTTTTAGCTTGTCCAACCTGTTATTGAGGTCGACGGCGTTGGCCTGGTAGAATGTGGCATTGGCAGGGTCATTGGACTCCAGTGAATGAGCGATTTCTTCGACCTGGATCTTGGCGTCGATGGGGTCCATCCAGAAATGGGGGTCTGCTTGCCCGGTCTGATTGACACCCGCGCTGGTATCCACCACGCTGGCCCCTGTCTTCAGATTTGGCAGGAAGGAGGCCAGCCAAGGCTCGAATCCCCCGCCGTTATAGATGAAAACGTCTGCGTTATGGATTTTGAAGATGTCACTCGCTTTAGGTTCCCAGGAATGCGGCTCCGCATTGTCAGGGATGAGCATCAGCAGATCGATCCGGTCCTTGCCGACTTGGTCGGCGAAATAATACAGAGGGTAGAAGCTGGCCACGACCTCGAGCTTGCCCGTGCTTGTGTAACCGGCAGTGGTGGTGAAGACTACGAATGATCCGGCCAGCACCAATAGTGAGGCCATTGTGATCGCGACCACGCCACGATATTCTTCCGGTATACCCATGTCCACCAATGAATGCAATAATTATTATTAAATATGAACTTTCCTATTAACAATGTCGTAAACTGTTTAAATAATCTTAACAATAATACCGGCAGAGTGAACGAATGGTCGTTATCAGCATTTCCCTCAACGAACAGAACGTGAAGGACCTCGACGCCATCCAGAAGGAGCTTGGCTTCTCCGGGCGATCGGAAGCGGTAAGGACAGCGTTGAGAACGCTGGTGGCCGAGCGAAACGAACGGAAGAAAATGGTAGGCCATGTTGACGGTGCCTTGATCATAGTCACAGAGATGGGCTCTTCGGAATCCATCGATGAGATCTACCATAAGAACCAGGAAATGATCAAGACCCACATCCACAACCATGTCGGAGGGGACCGTTGCATGAACCTGCTCATGATCGAGGGAGAGGCTTCGCGGGTCAACAGGATCCTGGACCAGCTGGAACGGCTGGAGGGCGTGAGCTATCTCAAGTTCATTCAATCCTGAGCCGGTTCCACCATCGGATATCCGAGCGCCTTCCAAGCATTTGTGCCGCCCAGCATGTTCCATACGTCGGAGTAACCGTTCTTGAGCAACAACCCGGCCCCCATGCTTCCGCGATAGCCGGAAGAGCAATAGATGACGACCGGCTTGTCACGAGGTATCGCGTTCAGCTGGGACTCGACCGACCCGATGTGGATGATCTTGGAGTTCGCGATCACCCCAGACCGCAGCTCATGGATGTTCCTCACGTCCACCAGAACGATATCCTTTCCGGATTCGATCCATCCCTTGACCTGGGTCGGAGTGGTCATATGGGTCATGGCGACCGGAGCCCCCGCCCGGCACCACATGTCCATCCCCACCCGGAGGTACCCGGGAATGTCATCGTACCCGATCCTGACCAATGACTGCACAGCCTCCGTCAGCTGGCTTCTGTTCTCGACCACCAGCAGGATCGGCCTTGTATAATCGAGATAGTAACCGCCGTATTGGGACAGGCCATCCAGCCATATGTTCAGTGCACCTGCTATATGCGCCCCTCCGAACGAGTGCGGCATCCTGATATCGAGAATGGTCATGTTCCCCTTCATGACCGTACGGAAGTCCGACACCGGCATGGGTCTAGGCGATGGCAGTCTCCCCAGCAACGGCGGACCATTGAGGTTGATCTCCTCCATCTTCGTGAAATAGGGGGGCTTCTCGATCCTTTCCTTCATCTTCGCTGAGACGAACTGCTCCCTGGTCAGCGACAGCATCTGGTTGCTTTCCAGCTCGATCCCGATGGTGGTATCTTCCCGTTCAGAGATGTTCCCTCCGCAGACCGATCCGGCACCATGAGCGGGATGGACGATCACTCCCATGCCCAGAGGGAGGATCTTTTCGAAAAGGGAATCATAGAGCATTCCGGACAGTTCCTCCCGATGATCCTCACCGGCAAGGTCGGTGCGCCCCACATCCCCGACGAAGAGCGCGTCACCGGTAAACACCATGACCGGTTCATCTCCGGTCGTCAGGTCAGTAAGAGAAAAACAGTAGTGCTCATAGGTATGGCCGGGTGTGGCGATCGCCTTGATCCGGACGTCCCCCAGGGTGAATTCCTGACCGTCGTGCAGGTTTCGACCGTAGTTGAACGGTAGAGCCTCGCCATGGAATATCTCGGCCCCGGTCATGCTGGCCAGTTCGACCGATCCGACCGCATAATCTTCATTGCGGTGCGTTTCGAGGATAAAGCGGATGCGCACCTCCTTCTCCTTCGCCATTCGCACATAAACTTCGCAATCACGGCGGGGATCGATGACACAGGCCTCGGTACCTGATCCGACAAAATAGGATATGTGGGCCAAACCTTCGGACTTCACCTTGTCAACGAACATGTGATCGGTCCTCAGAGGAGAGCGCTTGCCTAAAAATGGTTCCGCTCATCGCACCAGGACCGGGCCGCCCGTCCTGTCTAGTTCCTTGATCCCCTCTTCGAGCATCTTCAACGCATCCTGGTCCCAGTTATCGGGATTGAACAGGACAACGATCCCCTTGAAAGACTGGTAGGAGCCTGAGTTCACGATGGTATCGCTGTTGGTCACCAGAACCGATACGAACCTGACGTCCGGCTCGGCAAACCTCTGCTCATAGTAATCGCGATAGCCGTTTACCTGGGTGAAGAAGGTGCCCATCTTGGTGCCTTCCGACTTTTCGTTGATCTGCTTGGTTTCGGTGACAATGACCAGACCATCTCGGAAGATGACCATGTCCGGCGTGTGCATGTCCAGCTCGTCCGGCCCGCCTCCGAGGAAGGGATTGATGTCGACATACCATTTGCGGTCCAGCAGGTCAAGTTCGAACTTTTTCCTGACCAGGGCCTCATAGACCCTAGATCTGGGCTGGATCATCTTGGATTCCTTCTCGTCCTTTGGATCGAGCTGGCTTGGATAGGCCGAGTAACGTGACTTCAGCTCCTCTATGGCCCCTCGCAATAACTTTTCCTCCATCCTGCGGATCGTCAGCGCCATTGATTCATCCCTCGGGTCATTCAAAGAAAAATCGCGGAAGCGGTTTGATCTTAGGCGTTGGAGGGAACGCTCAATGCGTTCACCTCGACGCCGCCGACGTTCGTCCTCAGGCTGACGGCAAAGTTGCCGGCCGATGGATAGTTCGTCGATGTCAACGCGTTGTCAGCACCCACGAAACCGACCTTGCTCCCGACATGCACCCCGCCCAGTTCCGTCTTTGAGTCAATGGAGGCGCTGACGTTGCCCCTGATGCCGATATTGAGCGCTACCCCACCGGTGGTGGCGGTACCGTTCAGGGTCACCGTCCTGTTCATCGAAGTGGTCTGATTGAGCTGCAGTTCAACCCTTCCGGTCTTGGTCGAGGCTACGACCTTGATGTCCTGGCTGACCTGAGGGTTCTGCCAATCGAGGATAGAGGCGCCAACGTTCGTGGAAAGGGTTATGTCCCCGTTGAGCGACACCCCGGGATTGATCTTCAGGGTGACCGCTCCGGTCTTTGCGCTGAGACTGACCTTGTCGAAGGCGGTGGCGTTTGTGCTGTTAACCAGAACGCTTCCGGCGGAAGTGGAAAGATCCAGTTTGGAGCGCATCGAGTTGTCTATCTTGACGTCGCAACGGAGGTTGAGGTTGGATGCACCAAGGAGCCGGTCCTTGACGTTCACCGATGCATTGACCAAAGCCGTGTCAGACGATGTGCTTTGAACGAAATCAAGGGATATCGTGTTAGGATCCATCAAGAAACCGACCGATCCTTTGGCGGTCACATGCAAATTGAGAGCCTGACCGCTTAGGTTAGCATAGCTAACCCTTACTTCGCCAACATCGGCATTCAATTTCAGACTGAGTTTGTTCACACCGGCCGATGAGGACACACTCTTGGTCTCATCGAAATTGACCGCCTTTACCGGAAGGAACAAAACGGCGGCGAACGCCAATACCACCACTAGAACCACTATCAACACGATGACCGCAATTGCGAAACTACCCTTTCTGTCAGAAATCCTAATCACTTGCTTACCCCCATGACTTGAACGGCCATCTCAGGGCCTGTCCAGACCACACTGGAAACAAAATGGAATATCTAATATTAAATCAGTGGCCATCATCATAGACTCGATGCTTACCGATGCACATGGGACGAAGGGGGTTCAACACCCCTAATGCCTTGAATTGCAGCATCCGTTCCGGCCACATCCCAAATCATCCGTACCCCAAAGGTGCTCCTCTGGGGATATGTAAAGTGCCAGGGTAAGGGACGAGATCAGTAAAACGACCGCAATAATATATGGGAGGAATGTAAAATTGAATATCTTGACTTCATTGATGATCCCGAGCCCTGGAACTTGAGTCGAGAACAGCGATGATATTCCAACGACCGCCAGAACCCCAGCGCCCACCAACCGCCCTTTCCTTGACATGTACTTAGATATTATTAAAATCCGTATTTGAAATTAACCGACAATGAGGATATATTAGGTACAATGAGGCAATATTGACTCCAGAATGCCCGAATGGGGTCCGCTCTAGAACGGGAGTTCATTGCACCTACCCAAGAAAACATATTGATGAATCGCATGGGGAAATCGATCGGTGCTTGAATGAAATCAATAAAGTGCGAATGCAACTATGAGTTGACCGACAAAGAGATCAATGACACATTCGATGAGCCGGAGAACAACCGTTTCGTCCACATCGTCGAATGCCCGAAATGCGGCAAGATCAAGGCGTATTTTGAGGAAAAAGTTCCCGAGCCCGAGCCCGCTGAGGAAAAGAAGGAGTGACCGAAATCATTCTCAAGGGGCATGTAATATAGTGTCCCTCTCTTGTCCTTTATTCAAACCAATCTTTGACAGGTAACAAAAGAATCGATTATGGCACCACCCTGCGGTGTCAGGTCGTGAGAATTCTCGTCAAGATATCTATATCCAGGGAGTGAAATTGATGATGTTCTCCGATTACTGGATGTAATAACCAGCAAGATAAAAATTTTTCACTATTATTTAAACTTAAACGATTGATGCAGAGGGGGTCCATTAGGACTCACTGAACTACCCGTCCTGTCGTTTCCTACCTAAAAAATAGGGCTGCCCCGACCACAACCTTTAAAATGTTCTTCGAGATTTTTATAACCAATATCTTATTAGGGGGGAAAGACAACGAAGAACTACGTAGCAGAATTGATAGGCAGTATGCTGTTGGTTATGGTTGGTGTAGGATCATTGCTTTTTGGCTTGGTCTTGCCTGGGGGAAACCCGGTCACCACGAACATTAACCTCGTCGTACCGGCGCTTGCTTTCGGAATAATTGTGATGTCGCTGATCTACACGATCGGACCGATATCCGGTTGCCACATCAACCCGGCAGTGTCCATTGGTGTATGGTCGATCGGAGGAATGAAGACCAAGGACATGGTCATCTATGTCATCATGCAGATCATCGGTGGCATTATCGGTGCAGCATTCCTGTACATGATGTTCAAAGATGGTGGCGGTTCTATGAACACCTCCGCGGCTGGAGACTTCGGAACCACATACTATGACACCAAGTACAGCATGGCCGTCGTATTCGTAATTGAGATAATCAGCGCGTTCATCCTGCAGATCGTGATCCTCGGATCGCTCGGCAACAAGGGGAACGAAGCGCTTGCTGGAGTCTCAATCGGATTGGTCGTCGGTGCGATCATCCTCTTCACCGGTGGATTCGACGGAGCTGGCATCAACCCGATCAGGGACCTATCCCCAGCCATATTCGCAGGCGGAAAGTCCCTGGAGCAGGCCTGGCTGTTCGTGGTCGCGCCGATCATCGGTGCAATCATTGGATCCTGGTTGTTCAAGTGGATGGCCACCCCGGCAAAGAAGGCAGCTTAAACAACTGGCCAAGGCCCAAACCATTTCCCATCAAACATTTTCCCATTTGTTTTTGTTTATCTCTTAGATCGTGTTACTACGTCCATTCCTGAGTAAAGAAAGTGTTAATACCGTTCATAATATTGCTCGGGCATGATTCAGCGACCGCGCGGGACGAGGGACTTCGGCCCCGACGAGATGGAAACCAGGAGGTTCTTCGAATCGCTCATGAGAGATGTCGCAAGGACCCACGGTTTTCGCGAGGTCTCCACCCCGATCTTCGAAACAACGGACCTTTTTGTTGTTAAGTCGGGTCCGGGCATCGTCGAGGAGATGTATGCGTTCAAGGACAAAGGCGATCGTGAGATCTGCCTAAGGCCTGAACTCACCGCGCCTGTGATCCGCTTCTTCGTGAGTGATCTGACCACCTACCCACGACCGCTCAAGATGTTCTATTTCGGTCAGTGCTTCCGATACGAGAGGCCGCAATCTGGCCGCTACCGTGAGTTCTTCCAGTTCGGAGCGGAGCTTATCGGTGCTCCAACTCCCGAATCCGATGCAGAGGTCATTGGGTTGGCCGCCTCGATCATCAAGAAAACGGGACTCAAGGACTACCAGATAAGGGTCGGCCATATCGGGATCCTGCGCTCCTTGCTGACATCGGCCGGAGTAAAGACCGATGATATGCTCAAGATCCTCCAGAAACTGGACAAGAAGCTGTATGATGAGGCCCGACCGCTCATGAAAGAGGCAGGCATGAACGAAGAGGCCATGGAAGACGTCATCAAGACCACCCAGATCACCGGTCCGATGTCGGTCCTGAACGATTTCTCAGGCGAGGCCAAGGAGCATTTGGAACAGGTCTTTGCGGTCTTGAACGCATACGGGCTCGAAAATGTCTCGGTCGACCTGGGTGTGGTTAGGGGCTTGGCGTATTACACTGGCATGGTCTTTGAGGCCGACGCCCCCGCTCTAGGGGCGGAAAAACAGGTCTGCGGAGGGGGCTCTTATTCATTGTCGGAGCTGTTCGGAGGAGAAAAGGTATTCTCCAGCGGATTCGGAATCGGTTTCGATAGGATCCTGCTAGCTTTACAGCGCGAAGGGATGACATCACCCAAAACTGGCATCCAGGCCTTCGTTATACCGGTCAATGAGAAGATGCGGGGAAGGGCGTTCAAGATCGTCGCCGACCTTAGAGAATCAGGGATCGTTGCCGACATCGACCTCATGAGGCGCAGCCTGGCAAAGAACTTCAAGTATGCCGATTCGATCGCTGCCCGATACGCCATAATCGTAGGAGAAAAAGAAGAGGAAGCAGCTTCGGTTACACTTCGGAACATGGGTTCCGGCGAACAATCACTGGTCAAGACGGAGGACCTGATAGAACGTTTGAGACAATGAGGGTCTTGGTGCCGGGGACCGGATTTTTGGGGGGGAGTATTAATGAAGAACCGATCTTAGGAGGACGGTTGAGTCACCGGCCCCCGGACACCGAACGCACGAAATGTCACCTTATATAAATAATTTATCACCAATAACAAAAATTTCATGGATATTTTTGTATTCGTTCATCTTTCGCTAAAAACCCGACGCGAATGGATCCGATATCACCAATGCACGTATCTTGAACATTAGAACAAGGGGCGGTCATTGCTCAAAGAAACCGGCGAAATAGGTCAATGACCTGGGCTGGTATTCCACAATTTTGACCATTGACCACACCCTAATCGACTTCGAAATATATCTTCATCAGGGCCCTGAAATCAACGATCGCACCCTCGTCGCACTTGCATTCAAATTCTGTTGCACGGGCCCATCGAATGTTCCGGACGGTCTTTGCTGCCGTATCAATGGCGTTCTTTGCAGCATCGTCGAACCCTTTCTTCGATATCCCGACTATCTCGATCACTTTTTGAACCATCTCATCACCGATAGAACTTGGTTTTACCGGCTAGAAATAATTGTTGCCGAGGCTGATCTTCACCTTCTCTTGGTGTACCGGTCGAGCTCCTCGTTCAATAGCGCATCTGCCCTGGAGATGACTGGATGCTCACGAGGCGAATGAAGGATCAGCGGTCTTCTGAAGCTCGAGAACCTTAGCCTGGCCTCTTTATACAATGGAATGAGGTTCGGAGATTTGACCGAATACAGCCCCTGCATCTGCTTTACCACCAGTTCGCTGTCCATGGTGACCTCGATCTCGTCCGCCCCCTTCTCCTTCGCCGCCGCCAATCCGGCCAATAGTCCGTGGTATTCTGCCTCGTTGTTGGTGGCTTTTCCCAGGAAATGAGCTTTCTCCAGAACCGTCTTCCCATCCTCGAATTGCAGGATGAACGCGAAGGCCGAAGGACCGGGATTGCCCCTCGATCCCCCGTCCGTGAACAATCTCAACTTCATCGTGTGGGCAAGGAAGAAACGAATAGAAAATGTTGCCTAGAGCCGTTTGACGTAGCGGTTCTTGTCATCGACCAATATGGAGATTGGCTCCACTGGGACATCGGTGTACTCGAACGCCATGATAATGATCTTGTCACCCTTGTTCACCAGCTTGGCCGCAGCCCCGTTCACCATGATCTGGCCTGATCCTGCCTTGCCTTCTACCGCATATGTCTCGAAACGGGCTGCATTGTCAATGTCCGATATTAGGACCTTCTCTCCTGGCCATATGTCAGCCGCCCGTAACAGGTCCTGATCGATGACGATACTACCGATGTACTCGATGTTCGTCTCAGTGACCGTGGCGCGGTGGATCTTCCCCCGCATTAGGCAACGCATGTAACTAAGCAATCAAACCTCCCTCAAGAATCTTTCCCTGGGACATCCCATCTTAGGGACGCATATTTTTTTAATGCAGTTGGTTGACAACCGATCACCCGATCTCGACTGATATCAGACCGTAATTACGATTTTGACTGAGGTTGCCTTCATAACGTTGTATCGAAGCAAAATTTATTGATTAAGAAGCGTAGATTCCCCCTAGGTCCGAATATGCCCAATCCAACTGCCTTTTTCTACAGCGATGGCATGCTCAAGTATCAGTTCGGACCAGATCATCCTTCACAGCCGATCAGATATCGTTTGATCAAGGACACGTTGGAAGGAATGGGCGTTTTCGGAGAGAACCTGGTGAAGATAGAGCCGCAGCCAGCTGACGTCGGTCAGATCGAACGAGTCCATACTCCGGAGTATATCGAAAGGATCCGGGCAGCATGCAGCCGTGGACAGGCCTATCTTGATGATGGAGACACCCCAGCCACTCAATCGCTGTACGAAGGGGCGCTGGCCTGCGTGGGTGGGACGCTCGACGCTACCAGAGCGGTAGCGGAAGGACGATACGAGCATGCCATGAACCCGTCCGGAGGATTCCACCACGCCCGGCCGGATGGGGCGGCCGGTTTCTCGGTGTTCAACGATGTGGCGATCGCTGTTAGGATGCTGCAGCAGGACTATGGCTTCAAAAGGATCGCCATCGTGGACACCGATGGTCATCACGGCGATGGAACCCAGTCTATCTTCTATGAGGAGAAGGTCCTTACCATCTCATTCCACCGTTACGGAAACGGCTTCTTTCCGTCCACCGGCTCAATCAAGGAGATAGGAAAAGGAGAGGGTTGCGGTTATTGCATCAACGTACCATTGCCTTGTGGCACTCAGGATGAAGTATACGTCCCGGCGTTCCGTAAGATCATCACCGAGGCCATGAAGGAGTACAAGCCGGATTTCATCCTTCATGTGTTCGGCACGGACGCCCATCGAGACGACGACATGGTGCGGCTAGGTCTGACCACAAAGGCCTTCGAACGCATGGCAGAAACTACCCATCACCTTGCCCACCATCTGTGCGGTGGACGTTACGTAGTGGTCGGCGGGGGTGGTTACAACATCAGCGCGACCCGGCGGAGCTGGGCGATAGCGACCTGTGTCGTTTCCGGATCATATCCTGACGATCCTGAGGGACTGCATCATCTGCAGGACCCGTGCATTTACCACCGTACAGAGATCGGCGTCCGCGAGGCGGACGCGGCGGTCCGCAACGTGATGGATAACGTCCTCCCGATGATGCGAGGATCTCCTTGATCGGCCTCGGCTCAATCATCTAGTGAATGCTGGAGCTCTTCGAATATCGGGAATGCCCCTTTTAACCATCGAGCTGGTTAACGGTGCATCTTTTCTTGTCATCCCATTTGTAAGGCCACGCAGAAGCGTTTTAGCTCATACGAGCGCAGGTGAATTCAATGACCGTACCAATCGAACAGGGCGATATCTTCGGCATCTTATTCACTGGCCGATATCTTTAGGGAACGATCTCTGGGGCAGAGATGGATGCAAAATAAATAGAGCATGGCGCCCCGGTCGGGATTTGGACCCGAGTCCCTAGCTCGACAGGCTAGGATGATAGGCCGCTACACTACCGGGGCTTGTGCTGGTCTCCACAATAAATAAGTCATATTTATGGGTTGAGGTGCCCCAGTCCCTGAGTTGATCAAAAAGGTACGGATTTGGCGTTATTCTGGAAAAGATTATTATGGTACCCTCCGTTCTTTCCAAGCCTGCAACGGGCAGGAGGATGGAAACAGCATGGCTGAACGCAAACTCAGGGTGGAGGACTACATGGTCAGGGACGTCATAGAGATTCCCGGGGGTTACACTGTCGCGCAGACGACCGCCAAGCTCATTTCTACCGAGTTCCACGGACTGCCGGTGACCGAGGGCGGCCGCCTTATCGGGTTCATAACTGCCAAGGAGCTGCTTCGTAACGCCAACCGCCCAAAAGAGCTGGTCCGCAACATTATCAAGAAGGGTACCGTAAGTGTCAACCCCCAGATGGACCTGGACGACGCCGCACGCGTCCTCTTCCGGCATGGGCTAAGGAACGTTCCGGTGGTGGATGAAAAGGGCGTTCTCATCGGCATCATCTCCAATCTCGATATCGTGCGCTCGCATATCGAAAGGGCTACGCCTAACAAGGTCAACATGATCAAGAACTTCCTGGAATCGAAGCACCATATCACGATCGTCGTCAAGCGGCGTCTGATCCCGATCGAGGACCTAAGGCCGACCCAGCATGAGGTCTACGCCGACGAGCTGTTCGGCCGCATGGAAGAGATCAAGCGCGGCCTGGTCGAGCCGATAATAGTGGTCCAGAAACATGACCATTACATCCTCGTCGACGGTCACCACCGGGCGTTAGCATCGAAGAAGATGGGCGTGAAACAGTTCACCGCATTCGTCCTGGAGCCAAGCGTCGACGTCGAGCTCGGGTTGGAACGTTCCGCAGACGAAAGGGGCCTGCATACCCTGGACGATGTCAAGATCATCGATGGCTCGCACCATCCGCTGATCGAGATCACCACCAGGTTCATGAAGGATGAGACCCCGCTCTAGGTCAGAGTCAATTTAATTTTAATAGAACAATGAAAGGGTTTTCTGGAGAAGGAAGGATTCACTCCTTCTGCCTTCTCGCCGCCTCTAAGAGCAGCCTCTGCTCGGCCGATGCGATGATCGGAATGGTGTCCATCACGGTATCCGGATTCAGGCTGATGCTGTCGATGCCCGCCTTCACCAGGAACTCGGTGAACTCCGGATAGACCGAGGGCGCCTGCCCGCAGATCGAAACGGTCCGTCCCTTCTTGTGCGCTTCGGTGATCAGGATATTTATGGCCCGCTTGATGGCCTCGTTCCGTTCATCGAAGTATCCCATCTTGCCCAGCACATCGGAGTCCCGGTCCGCGCCCATGGTCAACTGGGTCAGGTCGTTGCTGCCGATGGAGAACCCGTCACAGTAGTCGGAGAACTCCGCCGCCATGAAGATGTTGGCCGGGATCTCGGCCATCAGGTAGAGCTTGAGGTCGCGGTTCCTTTCCAGGCCGACCTCGGCCATCATGGCGGAGATCTTCTTCAGTTCGTCGATCGTCCGCACGAACGGCAGCATGATCATGACGTTCTTCAGGCCCATCTCTTCGCGTACCTTCTTGATGGCCTTCAATTCGAGCTTGAACGCTTCCCGGTATGAATCGGATACGTAACGGGAACAGCCCCTCCATCCGATCATTGGGTTGGATTCCTTGGGCTCGTACTTCTCGCCGCCCTTCATCTCGCGGTATTCGTTGGTCTTGAAGTCCGAGGTCCTCAGGATCACCGGCCTGGGGAAGAACGCCTTGGCCACCACGGAGATGCCGTTCGCCAGCCGGTCCACCAGCTCCTGCGATTTGCCCTTCTCCATCATGGCCAACGGGTGCTCCTGGATGTAGCTGGTGAAAAGGAACTCGATCCTCATCAGGCCCACGCCAGATACTGGCAGTGCACAGTATTCCTCGGCCTTCTGGGGAACCCCGATGTTCACATAGACCTTGGTCCCGGTCACTGGAACCATCATGCCGGATCCCTTGGCGGATTTTGATTCGCAGGAGTTCTCTTCCTTCTTCTTGACCGCGATCTCCCCCTCGTAGACCACACCGGTCTTGCCTTCGACGGTGACCAGCAGGCCCTCGGTCAGGATGGTGATCGCGTCGGACGCACCGACCACGCAAGGGATACCCAATTCCCTGGCCACGATCGCCGCGTGGCAGGTCATGCCCCCTTCCTCGGTGACGATGGCGGCCGCACGTGTCATTGCCGGCACCATGTCCGGTGTGGTCATCTTGGTCACCATGATATCTCCTTTCTTGATGACCTCCAGGTTCATCTCGTCCGCGACGTGCCTTACCCTTCCGCTGGCGTTTCCAGGGGAGGCGGCCAATCCCTTGACCAATATCTTATCCGATTTCATCTCCTCTGACACGGTATCCTTCCCGGCCTTGTCACCATTGTTACCCAATGTGGTCACGGGCCTGGCCTGGACCACGAAGACCTGCTCGTCCTCGATGCACCATTCTATGTCCATCGGACGGTCATAGTGGCTCTCGATGTTCTTCCCGATGTCCGCTACCGCGAATATCTGTTCGTCGGTCAGTTTCTGCGCGCTCACCAGTTCCGGGGCGATGTCCTCCTTGATGGTGTCTCCCACCTTTCCACGAACGAACTTCCAGGTCTGCTTGGCGACGCGCTTGTTGATGATCTTGTTGTGGAACTTCTCGACCACGTAGGTATCGGGAGTGACCTTCCCGCTGACTATGGCCTCTCCGAGCCCATAGCCGGCCTCGATTATGATGTGAGGCATTTCGGAGTTGGGGTCCACCGTGAACATGATACCGGATATGTCCGAGTTCACCATCTTCTGGACAACGACCGCCAGCTTGACCGCGGAGTGCTCGAAGTTCTTGGTGGCACGGTATGCTATGGCCCTTGGCGTGAAAAGGGATGACCAGCATTTCTTGATCTTATCCATCAGGTCATCGGCGTTGGGAACGTTCAGGTAGGTGTCCTGCTGTCCCGCGAAGGACGCAGTGGGCAGATCCTCGGCGGTGGCGCTGGACCTTACGGCCACCAGGCACGCCTTCTTTCCTTTGAACATTCGCCCATACTCTTTTAGCACTTCCTTTGTAAGGTCGGCCGGGATGAGAGATTCCTCGAACGCCTTCCTGATGGCGACGGATGCACCCTGAAGGGACGGTTCAGAGTTGACGTCCACCGAAGCCAACACCTCGTTGATCTTGGGGACCAGGTTGTTGGATGCTATGAAATCATCATAGGCGAGGGTAGTAAGCACAAAACCGGGAGGTACATTGAACCCCGCGGAGACCAGTTCGCCCAGGTTCGCAGCTTTTCCTCCTGCGATAGGGATGTCGTTCTTGCTCAAGTCTGCGATGCTAGTGATTCGCTTCATTGTTTCGTCCCCCTTTCAAGAACGGATTTGGACTCATGGGACGGCGTTTCCGTCCCGTTCGCCTGTTCGCAATAAGCGCAATGGCTATTAAGTTTTCCGAGAACGCGGGAATTTTGGTAAGAAAAATAATCACGTTTCTACATGAACCCAACCTCCATGCTGGGTCAACGGTTCGCTGTGGCCTTGACAACCATCAGCTTCAAAAATATTATGGAAAAGATATTAGTTCTGAGGCAGTATGGGTCGAAGTTGCCCTATGATTCCGCCCGAGATTCAAGAACGCCGAGCTGTGCCAATGCATGTCAGGAGGCTGTTTTTCGTAATATCATATTCGATAATCGAAGGGTGACTTCGCTATTCAGAGCTTTTTTCGAAATTGTAAGGTCAACAGTAAGCCGATTTTACATTATTCGCAATCTAATTAATGTCTTTCGTAATTGAATAAATGAAATGATTAAATATCATGATAATTTTCAAGGTCTGCGAGGGCGTTGAAGTGAAAACCATTGAGATACGATGGCACGGCAGGGGCGGACAAGGTGTCGTTACAGCAAACGAGATCTTGGCCGGAGCCGCACTGAAGGAAGGCAAGTACATAAAAGCATTCCCGGAGTTCGGTCCGGAGAGGATGGGGGCGCCGATCAGGGCATTTGCCCGCATATCGGACGAACCGATCAACGTACACAGCCAGGTTTATTATCCCGACATAGTGGTCGTAATAGACCCCACCCTGATCGGGGTCGTCAACGTGCTTGACGGGCTCAAGCAGAAAGGGTCGGTCATAGCTAATTATCCAGATGGAAAGGACAAGCTCAAGATGAAGATCGGCAGCGAAGCAGACGTCCATGCGGTCAACGCCACCAAGATAGCGCTGGATGAGCTGGGAAGGCCGATGACCAACACTGCCATGCTGGGAGCGCTGGTCAAGGTATCTGATATGGTCAGTCTGAAGTCGGTAACGGAAGAACTGAGGGCGAAGTTCACTGGCAAGTTCAAGAATGATGTCATCGCGAAGAACGTGAAGGCCGTTCAAAGGGCATATGAAGAGGTGGACTGAAATGGCGGACAAGAGCTCGAAGGAACTGGAACCGGGCGCGATGATCTGTGAAGCAGGAAATGCCAGAGAGTACAAGACCGGGGACTGGCGGTCGAAGAGGCCGGAAGTGGACAAGGAGAAATGCACCAACTGCCTCTTCTGCTGGATCTACTGCCCGGACAACAGTATCATCGTAGAGAACGAGAAGATGAAGGGAATCAAGTACTCACACTGCAAAGGCTGCGGCATATGTGCGAACCAGTGCCCGGCAAAGGCGATTACGATGATCGAGGAGGGAGCTTAATGGAACCGATTGCGTTGAACGGGGATATGGCCATAGCCCATGCATGGAGACAGATCGACCCGGACGTTGTCGCGTCCTATCCTATCACTCCGCAGACCATCATAGTGGAGAACTATGCCGAGTTCGTGGCCAACGGTGAGGTCGAAACCGAATACGTTTGCGCTGAGTCAGAGCACAGCGCGATGTCCTTATGCATCGGCGCCTCAGCGGCCGGCGGCAGGGTTGCGACCGCGACCGCATCGGCCGGACTGGCATTCATGTGGGAGGTGCTTTGGATCGCCTCTGCGATGAGGCTTCCGATATGCATGTCGGTCGCCAACCGTGCCTTGAGCGGACCGATCAACATCCAGTGCGACCACAGTGACGCCATGGGCGCAAGGGACACCGGATGGATACAGCTCTTCGGGGAGAACGTCCAAGAGGCCTACGACAACACCGTGATGTCGTTCAAGATCGCAGAGCACTCCGGAGTCCGCCTGCCCATCATGACATGCATCGACGGTTTCATTGTCACCCATGCGCTGGAACGCCTGGAGACGCTGGAGACCCAGGTTGTGAAGGATTTCGTCGGACCGTACCAGGCGGTGAGGCCGCTCCTGGACCTTAAGAACCCGACCACCTATGGACCGTTCTCGCAGACGGACTACTATTTCGAGCACAAGTATCAGATCATGGAGGCCATGAAGCGCGCCAAACCGGTGGTAAAGCAGGTCCAGAAGGACTATGCCAAGATCTCCGGCCGAGAGCACAGCATCATCGAGGGATACAAGACCGAGGACGCTGACTATGTCATAATGGCAATGGGTTCCACCGCTGGAACGCTGCGCCATGTGGTCGATGAACTGAGGCACGAGGGAAAGAAGGTCGGTTCGGTCAAGCTGCGTCTGTTCAGGCCTTTCCCGTTCGATGAGGTCAAGGAAATGTTGGAAGGCAAGAAGGGAGTGGCCGTTATGGATCGTGCGATCAGCACCGGATCTTCAGGGCCGATGTTCCCAGAGGTCCGTACGGCCCTGTACGATGCCGTGGACCGCCCGGACATCGCGAACTATGTCTACGGACTTGGAGGAAGGGACGTCAAGATCGACGAGCTAAAGGGAGTGTACAAGCAGCTGATGACGAAAGATCATGACATGGTCAATTACCTGGGGGTGCGCCCGTGAGCTTCACTCTGAAAGAGCTCTCCCACTCCGAGGACCGCCTGACCGAAGGGCACCGGCTCTGCGCCGGCTGCTCGGAATCTATCGTGGCCCGCCAGGTCCTGATGGCCAGCAAGAAGCCGGTGGTCGTGGCCAACGCCACTGGTTGCTTCGAGGTCTCCACCACCATCTATCCGTTCACCTCCTGGAACGTGCCATGGATCCACAGCGCCTTCGAGAACGCCCCGGCATCGATCGGCGGCGTGGAGGCGACGTATCTGGCATTGAAAAGGAAGGGCAAGATTACCGAGGACATCAACTTCCTCGCCTTCGGCGGAGACGGCGCAACCTACGATATCGGATTCCAGGCGTTATCTGGAGCGATCGAACGGGGACACCGTTTCCTGTACGTTTGCCTGAACAACGAGGCATATATGAACACCGGTATCCAGAGGTCCGGAGCCACCGGAAGGGGCGCCCAGACCACCACCTGCCCGGCAGGAACCTGCGTTCCCGGAAAGAAGGAATTCCCCAAGGACCTCACCCGGATCATCATCGCCCATGACCTCCCCTACGCGGCCCAGGCATCTCCCCACAACTGGAGGGACCTGATGGAAAAGGCGGAGAAGGGATTGGAGTGCGGAGGACCGGCGTTCATGAACGTGGTCACACCATGTCCCCGCGGCTGGAGGTTCGACCCGGCCCTCACGATCGAGATATCCAGGCTTGCGGTTGAGACCTGCATCTGGCCTCTCTATGAGTTCGAGAAAGGCAAGTGGAGCTTGACCGGAGAGAGCAAGAGGATCGCCGAGGGCAAGAAGGAGAAACGCCCGGTGATGGACTGGATCAAGTCCCAGGGCCGCTTCGGTCACCTCTTGAAGGACAAATGGTCCCCGGTGATCGAAGAGATCCAGGCCAACGTCGATAAGAAGTGGGAAGAGCTGATCAAGCTAAGCCAGATGTGATCGGGTCCTGACTTCCAAAACCCCTTAATAATAATTTTTCAAAAGAACCGGATCAAAAATGATCGTCGGACGGCCACTAATGGGTCGATCCCGATTCCTCGAAGACCGCATCCATTCCACGGAAGGCCTTCTCGATGGCCTCCAGGTCCTTCTTGGTAAGCGGTCTGCCGGTGTTCGGCATGGTCGGCCTGTCGATGTAGACGATCTTGGGATCGAGGCTTCTGATGGTCTCGGCGATCTCATTGACCTCGCCGATGTTCTGACCTACCAGGGTGGTCTTGACGCGGAAGTCTCCCTTGAACGTCTCCCTGGCCCTTCTGGCTCCAGATATCACGTCGTCCAAATGAATCGCGCTGCATGGCCGGTTGACCTTTTGGAAGGTGGCCTCGGAGGCGGCATCGATCTTCGCGATGATGATATCGAACTTCAAGATCTCCGCAAGCGCGTCATCCTCGTTCAGAAGGGTGCAGTTGGTGACGACGGACATCTTCTTGTCGGTCAGCTTGCGCAACGCTCCGACGATATCGCCCAAGTTCTCCGCCAGCAAAGGCTCGCCAGTGCCACGGAATGTTATGTGGTCGACCCCGGAGACGCTGACGTGCTCCATGAAATCATTGGCCAGGTCCTGTTCGGCAACGAACTTGCTCCGCTGCGAGACCATCATCCCCCCTCTCCCGAGCCTGCAATATGTGCAATTGAAGTTGCAGACCTTTGGTCCCCGACAAATGGGGTCCACGCCCAGACTGCAACCTGATTCGCTTGATTTCACATCGTATACCGATCTCATTGAATTGTCTCCTTCTGATGGGGCCGTCCCTTATCGGTCGGACAAGGCAACCGCCCCTATGATCTGCTGAAATAGGACACCCCATGATACTCTGGGCACATCTTTTTTTTCGACCTTTTGAATTGCTATTACAACCTATCGAACATAAATGTTTCGTGGCAAATGCTTTAGAAACGGTGGATAAAGTCGCTGTCCGGGCGTACCGGAAGGAAAATAGGTGGAGTTTAAGATTGAGCGGCCAACATCTCTTCCCATATCTTGATGGTCTCCTCGGCCTCTTCCCGGTCCACCACCTGGATCGCAAATCCGGCGTGGATGATGACATATTCGCCCACCCCCGCCTTGACCAGCGAAACGTTGACCTTTCTGGTCACTCCGCCGAAATCGACGTCCGCATCCTTACCTTCAATGCTAAGAATCTTACCTGGGACAGCTAGGCACATTTTTTTCACCCTGCCATGATCTTCAGGATCGCTTCCGCCGGCTGGCCATCGGTGGCCATGAGCGCTTCGATCGCCTTTTCCCTCGAAGCCCCGGTCTGGTCCATCACCAATGTGATGTCCTCTTCCGGTAGTCCGGCTTCCGCCGGCAAGGTCTGCACAGACATTCCGGGCTTGGCCGCGGCAGCGGATCGGGGTTTCACTTCAGGCTCCCCTACGACCTGGAAGGTCTTCTGGCCCTGAACGGTCATGATGGTGACCTCGGCCTCTTTGAAAACATATTCCTTGGTCTTGGTCAGGATGATTATTTCCTGAACGTCGGTTAGCTCTTCAGTGCTTATGCCCATCTTTCGCATAGCCTGCTTCATCTGTCGAGGGTTGACCCTGCCCATTCCTGGCATCATGGACGTCCTGTGAGTGATTATGTAGCGTATATAAAATCCTTACAAAGATGCATCGGGACAGCCGCGTGTCGTAATTTGGCGTCCAGATGAAAAAAGGAGATCCGAGGGACCGGTGAGGTCACCCGGATCGAACGCGCTGTCGATGGTTCATTTCGCTTAATAGACAGCACCTTTGAGACGTTACAGGACCTTCAGGTACCGCTCTACCTCCCAATCGGTGACCCAGTTGCGATAGTTGTCCCATTCTTCCTCCTTGATGTGGATATAGTGCTCGAATATGTGGTCACCAA